>NZ_FNVI01000027.1:0-79608 GCF_900107945.1 Methylobacterium sp. 190mf
GATCTGGCCGATCACGTATATTCTCAGACGGAGCCTCACATCGACCAAGTGCCAGACGCTTCACAGCGCCAGAACACCCGTCGGTGAGCTCAGAAAGAAGAACAACAGATCGGCACAAGTCTACTCACGCTAGATCTCTCGACCTAGCCGCAAGGACAAACGCCGCCCGCGTCTCCCTTCCTCATTCCAACTTGTCAAAGAGCGCCTCAGTCGCCCGAGGCTCATCAGAGGCAAACAGAAGACCGCCCGGCAATCCCGCCGGCCAGCCCGCCCGCTTGTCAGAAGATGGCTCAGCGCCCGGTCCACTTCCGCGGCCGGCGCCGATGAGCCGGGGTATAGATCCACGGTTCCCGGCCGTCAACACCCTTTTTGCCGGCCGGCGCGGCGAACCACCCGTAAGCCTGGCGGTGGATGATCGCGGTCTTTCCCGCGCCGGGGCTGGCGCTCGGGAGCAGCACGCCTCAATCTCGACACGCTGGGTCGTGAGATGAGATTGCCGGGCGCGGATGGCGCCTCCGGTATGGTCGAGCCCGGCCTCAGCGCCGCGGATCCCGCGGGAACGCCCGTTCGCCATCGTCTTCTCAGGGCCTTCGAGTGAAGCGCGAGCGACTCAAGATCGGCGACGTGGCCGCCCTCCCCCCGGCACGCGGGGTGCACGAGCCTCTCGACCATCTCGGCGCGACCGCGACGCAGATCGACCGACGCGCCGTCAACCTCCGCTGGCTCTGCGCCAGCAGCCTCACCGGCCTGACCGGCGCCGGTCTGATCGCTGCGGCGCTCCACGTGTCCCTCCAGGGCGACGTCTCCTTCGCGGCCATTCCCGAGAAGGCGGCGATCATGCCCCGCCCCCAGCCGAGCGAGAGCGGCGCCAACATCGCCCGCAAGGGCGACCGGCTGGTGCGCAACCTCATGATCGCCTCGGCCAAGCAGAGCTTCAAGGCGCCGGTCACGGTCCGCCTCGGCGACCGCGAGATCATCAAGGCCAAGGCCTTCGTGCGGCTGACGACGCCCCTGTCGATGACGACGGGCGTCTACGCCGCCGAGCCGCCCCGCTTCGACCCCATGAAATTCGTCTCCGACGAGCCGCTGGAGCGCGCGCCCGATGCGTCCGCCGACGCCCCCAGCGCCGAGGTCACCGTGGTCAAGCGCGAACTCGCCGACGCTGCCGTCGACGCCAACGCGCCCGCCCTCAGCGACGACGACGTCACCGCGCAGGTCGAGGAGGAGCGCCGCATCGCCGCCGAGGCAGGGCGCCGCGCCGCCATCCCGATCGCCCCGCAGATCATGCTGTCGCGGACGCTCCAGCAGGGCGCGGCCGGCGACGGCGACGGCGCGGCGCCGAAGGACGCGAACCCCTTCAAGTCCATCGAGGTGTTGGTCGTCCCGGAGAACGTCACGAAGGTCGCCAAGGTCGAGCTGAAGGCCAACGAGGCGCCGCTCGTGGAGGAGCGCGATCTCGCGCTGAAGCGCGGCGAGACACTGGAGACCACGCTCAAGGCCACCGGCCTCGCGAGCGACGATGCCGTTCGCGGCATCGTCGCCGCGCTCGGGGGCAAGACCCGCACCGCTGCCCTCAACGAGGGGCAACCGATGCGCGTCCAGGTCGCCCCCGGGCCCCGTCCCGGCGATCCCCGCCAGGTCACACGCGTGGTGCTGTACGGCGAGAACGGCATCGAGGGCATCGCGGCCCTGAACGACCGCGGCGCCTTCGTGTCGGTGGCGCCCCCCGCCGAGGAGGCCCCCTCCCCCAAGGGACAGCCTCAGGCGGAGGCCGGCGAGGACGAGGACGAGGATTCCGGCTCCGGGCCGCGCCTGTACCAGAGCCTCTACGAGACGGCCGCGCGCCACGACCTGCCGCGGGCCACGGTCGAGGACATCGTCCGCGTCTTCAGCTACGACCTCGACTTCCAGCGCCGCATCGGCAGCGGTGACGGGCTCGACGTCTTCTACAGCACCGACGACGAGGCCAGCGCCGATCGTCCGGACCTGCTCTACGCGGCGCTGACGCTCGGCGGAGAGACCCGCAAGGTCTACCGCTTCCAGTCGCCGGACGACGGCACGATCGACTACCTCGACGAGCAGGGCCGGTCGCTGAAGAAGTTCCTGCTGCGCAAGCCCATCGCCGACGGGATCATGCGCTCCGGCTTCGGTTACCGCCGCCACCCGGTGCTGGGCTACGCCAAGCTGCATACGGGCGTCGACTGGTCGAACCCGATCGGCACGCCGATCATGGCGGCCGGCAACGGCGTGGTGATCCGCGCGGAGATGACCTCGGGCTACGGCAACCGGGTCGAGCTGCAGCACGTCAACGGCTACGTGACGACCTACAACCACATGTCGCGGTTCGGCCGCGGCATCCGCGAGGGCGTCAAGGTCCGGCAGGGCCAGATCGTCGGCTATGTCGGCTCGACCGGCCTGTCGACCGGCGCGCACCTCCACTACGAGGTGATCATCAACGGCCACTTCGTCGACCCGATGAAGATCCGCGTCCCCCGCGGCCGGGAACTCGACGGGCGCCTGCTCGCCGACTTCAAGCGCCAGCGCGAGCAGATCGACGCCACCATGCAGAAGTCGAAGAGCGCCACGGCCCTCGCCCAGCGCGACGCGGCGGTCCGCTGAGGGAGCGCGCTGCCGTTCAGGCGAAGCCGAGCCGGGCGCGGACAGCCTCGGGCGTCGCGCCGGCCTGCCGAAGGTCGGCGAGGGATCGCGAGCCGCGCGACTTGGCCAGCTTCTCGCCTCCGGTATCGAGCAGCAGCGCGTGGTGGCGGTAGCGCGGGACCGGCAGGCCGAGCAGGGCCTGCAGGAGCACGTGCAGGTCGGTGGCCGCCTCAAGGTCGCGGCCCCGCACCACGTGGGTGATCCCCTCCGCCGCGTCGTCGTGGACCACGGCGAGGTGGTAGCTCGTCGGCACGTCGCGCCGGGCGATCACCGCGTCCCCCCAGCGTGCCGGATCCGCCGCGACCCGGTGCGCGCCGGCCGCGTCGAAGGCGACGTAGCCGTGGGTCGGGCCGGCGCGGCGCAGGGCGGCCGCCATGTCGAGCCGCCAGGTATGCGGGTCGCCGCGGGCGATCCGGTCCGCGGCCGCCGCCGGGTCCAGCTGGCGGCAGGTGCCGGGATAGAGCGGCACGCCGTCCGGATCGCGGGGGCCGTCGCCGCCGGAGGCGACGCGCGCCCGGATCTGGCCGCGTGAGCAGAAGCACGGATAAGCGAGCCCGCACGCGATCAGCCCGTCGAGGGCGACGCGGTAGGCCGCCATGTGCCGGGACTGGTGCCGCACCGGTTCGGGATAGGTCAGCCCGAGCCAGGCGAGGTCGGTGACGATCCCGTCGACGAAGTCCGGCTTCGAGCGCGCGGGATCGATGTCCTCGATCCGCAGGCGGCAGACGCCCCCCATCCGGGCGGCGAGGTCCGCGTTGAGCAGCGCCGAGTAGGCGTGGCCGAGGTGCAGCCGCCCGTTCGGGCTCGGCGCGAAGCGCAACACCGGCGCCGCGGCGGTCACGGACCGGTCCGGCAGATCACCCGTCCCGGCGGTGCAGGCACTGCGGCGCGCCGGGCTGGCAGGCGATCCCGGGCAGCGAGCAGGCCGGTCCCTCCGCCAAGCGGCGGCAGACCTTGCAGCCGTCGGTCCACTCGAGGCAGGCCGGATCGTCGGCCGCCGACACCGCCGGCGACGCGTGCCGCGCCGGCGCCAGGGCGCCGATGAGCACGGTGGCGATCACGAGGACCGCGATGCCCCAGGCGGCAAGCGCGCCGCTCGACGAGCGCGGTGCGGGCGACGGAGGGCTGACGGTCGACATGGGCCTCCTGTTGGCGCGGGACCCGCCCGCCTGTCAACGCGCGCTCAGGCGGCCCGCGCGGATCGGCGCTCCAGCAGCGGCGGGAGCAGCTTCAGATTCAGCGGCTTGGCCAGGAACCCGTCGAAGCCGGCCGCCCGGGCGGCGACCTCGTCCTCCCGGCCGGCATTCGCGGTCAGCGCGACGAGGTGGAGGCGGTCCGCGCCGCACGCTTCGGCGGTGCGGATCCGCCGGGCGGTCTCGTGCCCGTCGAGGCGGGGCATCCGCACGTCGATCAGCGCGAGGTCGAAGGGGCCGTCCGTCTCCAGCCGCGCGAGGGCCTCGAGGCCGTCGACGGCGTGGATCACCGTGGCGCCGAGGCGCTCCAGGGCCCGGGTCGCCAGCAGGGCGTTGATCGGGTTGTCCTCGGCCAGCAGGATCCGCAGGCTGGAGCCGACGCGCGCCGGCTCCGCCGCCGGCGCGGCCGCGGCCTCGATCGGGCCCGTCGACGCGAGCAGGCGCTCGAACAGGGAGCGCGGCCGGACCGGCTTGATCAGGTAGCCGTCGAAGCCCGCCGCGCCGGGGGACCCGAAGCCGCGCCGGTCGAACGGCGAGAGGAGCACGAGGCTGGTGCGGACCCCGCAGGCGCGGGCCGCGTCGGCGATCTGGCGCACCGCCGCGTCGCCCAGTGCCCGGTCGGCCAGCACCGCGTCGAAGGCCGCGCCCGACAGGGCGTCGAGGCCCGATTCCAGGCTGTCGACGATCACGGTGGCGGCCCCGGCCCGGGACAGGCTGCGGGCGAGGTACGGGGCCTGGAACGGCGAGTCGGCGACGATCAGGCAGCGCCGCGGGGCGAGCGTCGGCAGCGGCGCGCGCCCGCCATCCTCGGCCGCCGCGACCTCGGCGAGCGGCAGTAGGACCCGGAAGGTCGAGCCCCGGCCGAGGCGCGAATCCGCCTCGATCCGCCCGCCCATGCGGGTCACGAGCCGCCGCGTGATGGCGAGGCCCAGCCCCGTGCCCTCGTGGCTGCGGCTCGCGCTGCCGTCGCCCTGCTCGAACTCCTCGAACAGGATCGGCAGCCGCTCCTCCGGGATCCCCGGGCCGGTATCCGCCACGGCGAGCACGACCTCGCCGCCGGTCCCGGCCCGCGCGAAGCTCAGGCTGACGCCGACGCCGCCGCGCTCGGTGAACTTGATGGCGTTGCCGGCGAGGTTGATCAGGATCTGCCGCACCCGGTCGGCGTCGCCCAGGATCGCGGCCGGGAAGTCCTCGGCCACGTCGAGGGCGATCTCGATGCCCTTGTCCTGGGCGCGGGGCGCCAGCAGCTCGACGACCCCCTCGGAGAGGGCCGGCAGGTCGAAGGGCTCGGCCGCGAGGTCCAGGCGCCCGGCCTCGATCCGCGAGAAGTCGAGGACCCCGTCGATCAGGCCGAGCAGCGCCTGACCGCTGGTGCGCACCGCCTCCACGTAGGTGCGCTGCTCGGGGTTCAACGCGGTCCCGAGCACGAGGTCGGCCATGCCCAGGATGCCGTTGAGCGGCGTCCGCATCTCGTGGCTCACGGTCGCCAGGAAGCGGGATTTGGCGACGCTCGCCGCCTCGGCGCGCTCCAGGGCCGCGTCGCGGCTGCGGATCGCCTCGACCCGCGCGGTCACGTCCCGGCCCGCCCGCAGCCAGTGCGTCGCGTCGCCGTGCGCCACCGGCATCTCCACGAAGGCGAACCAGCGCGCCCGCCCGTCCGCCGTCCGGACCTGCGCCTCCAGGCGGCGGACCCCGTCCGGCCCGATCTCCACGGCGTTCCGGTCGAGGATCTCGAGATCGTCCTGGGAGCCGATCAGCGCGATCGGCTCGCGGCCGAGCAGGCGGGCGAAATCCTCGTTGGCGTAGGTGATGCGCCCGCGGGCATCCCGCTGGACGATGATCTCGGTGGTGGCGGCCACCAGGGCCCGGTAGCGGTCCTCGCTCTCGCTGATCCGCCAGAGGCGGTCCTGCAGCCGCTCGGCCTCGCGCTCGGCGCGGCGCGTTCCGAGCCGGCGCCAAAGGCCGAAGGCCAGTGCGGCCGCGGTCAGGAGCGCCAGGACAGGCGCCAGCGTGTCGATCATTCCGGCCTCCCCGGCATCGGGCCGGTCCGCCGCAGGATCGCAGCCGAAGCTGAAGGCGGCGTTGGGAAAGGCCCTTAACCGCCGGTTGCGGACTTCGCGGAGTCCGCGGCGGAATCCGCGGCGGAGTCCGCGACGCGGCGCGGGATCAACGGTACCGTGCGGTGATCCGAGAAGCGGCTCGCGAGTTGCCTGCCAGGACGCAGGTCCGGACGGAGACGGTACATGCCCGGTGAGCACTACGACGTCATCATTGTCGGGTCCGGTCCCGGCGGCGGCACGATGGCGTGGCGCCTCGCCCAGACCGGCAAGCGCATCCTGCTGATCGAGCGCGGCGACTACCTGCTGCGCGAGCCGCGGAACTGGGACAGTCAGGCGGTGATCGTCGACGGCTACTACCAGGCCAAGGAGACGTGGTACTCGTCCGACGGCAAGAGCTTCCACCCCGGCCTGCACTACTACGTCGGCGGGAACTCGAAATTCTACGGCTCGATCCTCTTCCGCCTCCGCGAGAAGGACTTCGCCGAGATCCGCCACCAGGACGGCGTCGCGCCGGCCTGGCCGGTCGGGTACGACGTCTTCGAGCCGTACTACCAGGCGGCCGAGGAGCTGTTCCACGTCCACGGCCTGCGCGGCGAGGACCCGACCGAGCCCTGGTCGACCAAGCCCTACGCCCATCCGCCGGTGGCGCACGAGCCGCGGATCCAGGAGCTGTTCGACAACCTGAAGCGGGCCGGCCACCACCCGTTCCACCTGCCGGTGGGCGTGCGGCTGGTGGAGAAGGACGGCCGCGCGGTGCCGACCTCGCCCTGCATCAAGTGCGAGTCGTTCGACGGCTTCCCCTGCCCCACCAACGGCAAGTCGGACGCGCAGACCATGGTGGTCGACCCCGCCCTGCGCGACTGCCCGAACCTGACGCTGCTCACCCGCACCTACATCGAGCGCCTCGTCACCGACGCCTCCGGCCGCACCGTCACGGGCGTCGTCGGGAACCGGGACGGCGCGCCGTTCGAGGCCTCGGCCGACCTCGTGGTGGTGGCCTGCGGCGCCCTCTCGTCGGCGCTGCTGCTGCTGCGCTCGGCCAGCGACCGCCACCCGAACGGCCTCGCCAACGGGTCGGATCAGGTCGGGCGCAACTACATGCGCCACAACAACTCGACGGTGCTGGCGATCTCGAAGGTCCCGAACCCGACCCGGTTCCAGAAGACGCTCGGCCTCAACGACTTCTACTTCGGCGATCCGGACCCGAAGGACGGCTGGGACTTCCCCCTCGGCCACATCCAGATGGTCGGCAAGTCGGACGGCGCCCAGATCCACGGCGAGGGCCTGCCGGGCTTCCTGCAATGGTTCCCCGACAAGCCGTTCGACTGGATCGCCAAGCACTCCGTCGACTTCTGGCTGACCTCCGAGGACGTGCCGCTGCCGCAGAACCGGATCTTCTACAAGGGCGGCAAGGTCCATCTCGACCTCACCGAGACGAACGTCGAGGCGCACAAGCGGCTCCGGCAGAAGCTGCGCGAGATCTGCAGCTTCACCGACATCCACCCGCACCTGTTCGACCGCTCGCTCTACCTGGGCAAGAACGTCCCGATCGGCGGGACGGCCCACCAGGCGGGGACCCTGCGGTTCGGCGCGGATCCGAGGACGTCGGTGCTCGACCCGAACTGCAAGGCGCACGAGCTGGACAACCTCTACGTGACCGACGCCAGCTTCTTCCCGTCGATCGGCGCCGTGAACCCGACGTTGACCATCATCGCCAACGCCCTGCGGGTCGCCGACCATCTCGTCGCCCGGATGGGCGCCCGGGACGCGATCGCGCCGCCCCGGCTCTTCGACCACACCGAGCCGCGCGAGCCGCTGCCGGCCTGAGGACCGGCGGGGCGCGAACCATCGCTCTCCCCTGCTCGTCCCGAGGTGCCGGCACCGGACGCGCGTGATCGTCCCCGCGCGCCGACTGGCGCCGGGGGCATGGCCCGGGAGGCGAGCACGAGGGACGCGGGACGCCGCGGGAACCCAGGTGTCGGCCAAATACGCGCGGGATCCGATCCCCGCGGCGCCCCGCGGCATCGACCAGGCATGGTCCCCGGCCGGTGCCGTCTGTCTCGTCGCGACGTCTCCGACGTCCCGGTCCTGCGACTCCCCGTTAGCGGTCTCGGGCGAGGTGCGCGCACGCCGTGCCCGCAACCCCCGGAACCCGCATCGGCGCCGTGGCCTTCCAGCCGTCCCCCGCCTCGTAGTGGGCGGGTCCGCAGGTCGCTCAGGGTCGGCCCAGAGGCGGGTCGGCGCGGGGGCATTTCCTCACCCCGCCGGGCACAGTGCCGCCCGGTCTCACGCCCGCGTCCGAGGCACGCCCCGCACCGGTCCGCCGCCCGGGGCGATGGCGGCTGAGAGCCACCGACGCGGGCGCCGCCCCGTCCCCGGACCCGCACGGTCAGCCACCGGGCGGGCCCCCGAAGGACGGCCCGGGATCGCTCCCGGGCCGCCGCGGACAGGTGCGGTCAGGAAGCACAAAATAGGAACATTGTCAAGGCAAACTGAGCTGCGCGCCGCTCTCGACGACGCTTCTCCGTCATCGCGAGCGCAGCGAAGCGAGCCAGGGCGGCGCAACATCGGCAGGCGTCGCGCTGCTGGCTCGCTTCGCTCCGCTCGCAAGGACGTCGGTGCCGAGAAACCATCGGCCGCGGGCACCGTCACATGGGCCGAGCCCTGCCGTCACTCCGGGACGCCGCGGCGCGACTTCGGGATGACGGGCAAGCCGTCGCATCTGCTATGTCGGCACTCCGACCCTCCACCGAACGCGACGCCCGTGGCCATCGACCATATCGATCTCAGCCGGATCGACCTGAACCTGCTGGTCGCCCTCGACGCGCTGCTCGACGAGCGCAGCGTCACGCGGGCCGCCGCGCGGGTCGGGATCGGCCAGTCGGCGATGAGCTCGAGCCTCGCCCGCCTGCGCCGCCTGTTCGACGACGAGCTCCTGACCCGGGCGCCGGACGGGATGCGACCGACGCCCCGCGCCCTGAAGATCGCCGAGCCGCTGCGCGCCACCCTCCGGCAGGTGCAGGCGCTGGTGCACCGGGAGGAGCGGTTCGACCCGGCCACCGTCGAACGCGTCTTCACGGTGAGCCTGCCGGACAGCGTCGAGGCGCTGCTCGGGCCGCGGCTGATCGCGCAGCTCCGGCGGGAGGCGCCCGGCATCCGGCTGCTGCTGCGCTCGGTCGACCGGACCCGGATCCTCGACGAGCTCGACGCCGACCGGGTCGACCTCGCCATCGGCCTGTTCTCGGAGGGGCAGCTCCACCACAAGCAGCGCCTTCTCTACCGGGACAGCTACGTGGTGCTGTTCAACGCCGCCCTGATCGGCCTGGAGCCGCCGATCGGGCTTGACGATTACCTGCGCTTCCCCCACGTGCTGACGTCCCTGCGCGAGACCGCCCACGGGGTCGTCGACGACGCCCTCGCGCTGATCGGGCGCTCGCGCACCCTGGCGGTGACGACCCCGCGCTTCCTCGTGGTCCCGTTCATGGTCCGCGCGGCGCCGGTGATCGCCACGATGCACGCCCGGCTCGCGACCTCCTTCGCCAGCGCCCTGGCGCTGAGCGTCAGCCCCGTGCCGGTGCCCCTCGACGACGTGCCCGTGTCGATGCTGTGGCACGCCTCCTACGACCACGACCCGGCCCACCGCTGGCTGCGGGACCTCCTGGTCCGGCTGGCCCACGAGCCGCCGGCGCCGGGCATCATCTGATACGCTTTCCGCTTGAACGCGACGGTCGACGCATTCCGTGCCGTCTTCACGAGCGGAGCGAAGTGACCCAGGACAGCGCGAGGCTGGCCGGCGTCGCGCGATCTGGATCGCTTCGCTCCGCTCGCGAGGACGGACGTGCGGACGGCATCGACCGGCCGCGAGCAGACCGCACCGTCACAGGCACGGATCCGCTGCGGCCTCCAGGCGGCCGCTCGCGATCGCCGCGCGGAACAGGGCGAAGTCGGCCGCATTGCGCTCCGCGTAGGCCGCGGCCCAGTCGGCGATCGCCCCGCTCAGGTCGTGGTGCTTGCCGCTGCCGCAATAGCCGGCGATCGCCGCCGCGTCCCCGGTCCGCGCGTGGGCGCGCGCCAGCAGCGTCCCGTAGGCGTACGAGAAGGTCAGGAGCGGCGCGCCGGACATCCGCGCCAGCGGGATCGCGCCCTTCAGGTTCTTCATCTGGCGCACGTAGAACGGGCGGCCCGCGATGCTGGTCCAGCCGAGCAGCGGGTCGCCCACCGCCTGGAGCAGGCGCTGGCCGTAGATCACCCGCTCGCCCTCGTGCCCGGAGAACGGCGCCGGCACGCCCGGCAGGTACGGCGCGTGCGCCGGTCGGACCGCCTCCTTGACCTGCAGGAAGAGCGCGTCGGCGTCGGAATTGCCGAACAGCAGGGCGAGGTAGGCCCGGGTCCCGACGCTGCCGACGCCGACGACGCGGTGGGCGACGTCGACCACGTGGTAGCGATCGAGCATGAAGCGCCGCTCCCGCGGCAGGGTCTCGGCGTAGCGCTCCAGGCCGGTGACGACGCCCTCGCGGGTCGCCGCGTCCACGGGCGTCAGGATCGGCGCGTCGGTCTGCAATTGCCAGGTGCCGTCGGTGCGCCGCTCGGCCACCTGGGCGAGCAGGCTGCGGTTGTTGCGACGCCGCGCCTTGTCAACCGCCCGGCGGACCACGGCCCGGGCCTCCGCGTTCATCTGCAGCCCGGCGATGTGCGGGCCGTCGGCGCGGGTCGTCTGGTACCAGACGTCGAGGGAGCCCTGCGGCGCGAGGTGCCGCATCGTGTGCTGGTAGCCGGAGACCGCCTCCATGACGGCCGCCCGCCGCTCGCCCGCCGGCAGGCCCGCGTCGTCGGTGGCGACCGCCAGCCCGGCCGCGAGGCGCTTGAGGTCCCACTCCCACGGGCCGATCGTGACCTCGTCGAAATCGTTGAGGTCGAGGACGATGTCGCGCTGCGGCGTGCCGAACAGGCCGAAATTGTCGGTGTGCGCGTCGCCGTTCATCACGACGTCGATGCCGCTGCGCGGCCCGCGCGACAGGTCCCAGGCCATGACGTGCGCGGCCCCGCGCAGGAACGCGAAGGGCGAGCTCGCCATCCGGGCGACCCGCAGCGGGATCAGGTGCGGCTGGCGGCCCGCGTGGGCGGCCTCGATCAGGGCGACCGGGTCGGGCCGGTCGGGATCGGAAGCCAGCGCGGCCTGGCCCGCGTGGGGCACCTCGGCGCGCAGCCGCTTGCCGGCCTTGCGCCGCTTGTCCCAGGCCTCGACGCCCGCGCGGAGGTCGATCCGCGGGAAATCGGCGACCGGTGCCAGCACCGAGTCCACGGCCGGGGCATCCGCCTCCCGGTCCCCCGGCGGCACGGTCTTGTCGCTCTCGATGCGATCCATCGCTGTCCCATCGCGGCAGCCGGGTCGGCCCCGCCGGTGCGCTCGACCGACCCGAAGCCGGGGCGGCGGACCGCACGTTAGCATCCGGCCGGCTCTGTGACGTCACGGGCCCGGACGGCCCTTGACCACCCTACAGGGGGGCCCTCTAACGAACCGAGTATTCGGGGGGTGTTCCTCCGTCTCGTGTCGTTCACGGCCTCGCGATCACAGTGCCGGAATCGACCCGGACGGCCGGGGAACACCGTTACATCAGCGAGACGTCGCATGCCCAAAGGTTCAGATCTCCTCGTCGCGGCCCTCGAGAACGAGGGCGTCGACCGCATCTTCGGAATTCCCGGGGAGGAGAACCTCGACGTCGTCGAATCTCTGCGCAACTCCAAGATCGAGCTGGTCCTGACCCGCCACGAGCAGGCGGCGAGCTTCATGGCCGCCACCCACGGCCGACTCACCGGCCGCCCCGGCGTCTGCCTCTCGACGCTCGGCCCGGGCGCCCTGAACTTCTCCACCGGCGCGGCCTACGCCCATCTCGGCGCCATGCCGATGATCATCATCACCGGTCAGAAGGGCATCCTGTCCTCGCGCCAGGCCAAGTTCCAGATCGTCGACGTGATCTCGTCGATGAAGCCGATCACCAAGATGGCCCGGCAGATCGTCTCGGCCTCCTCGATCCCCACCATCGTGCGCGACGCCTTCCGGGTCGCCACCGAGGAGCGCCCCGGCCCGGTGCTGCTGGAGCTGCCCGAGGACATCGCCTCCGAGGAGGCCGAGGCGGACCTCGTCCCCTCGCACCCGATCGACATCCCGGTCGCGCACCCGACCGCGATCGCGCGCGCCGCGGACATGATCCTGAAGGCCAAGCGCCCGCTGATCATGCTGGGCGCCGCCGCGAGCCGCCCCCGCGCCACCGGCGAGCTCGGCGGCTTCGTGCAGCGCACCGGCATCCCGTTCTTCACCACCCAGATGGGCAAGGGCACGGTGGCGGGCGGGACCGACCTCTACATGGGCACCGCGGCCCTCTCCGAGCGCGACTACGTCCACGAGGCGATCGACAAGGCCGACCTGATCATCGCCATCGGCCACGACACGATCGAGAAGCCGCCCTTCTTCATGGGCCAGGCCGACCAGAAGGTCGTCCACATCGGCTACATGCCGGCCAACGTCGAGCAGGTGTACTATCCGGATGCCGAGGTGGTCGGCGACCTCGGCCCGACGCTGAAGCTCCTGGCCGACAAGCTCGACGGCAAGCTCCCGAACGCGGGCGCGCTGCTGCACCTGCGCGAGCACATCCTCGGCCATATCGCCGATCGGGCCGGCGAGGACCGCTTCCCGGTGACGCCGCAGCGCCTCGTGCGCGACGTGCGCCGGGTGATCCCGGAGGACGGGATCGTGTGCCTCGACAACGGCATGTACAAGATCTGGTTCGCCCGGAACTACCGCACCTACGTCGCCAACACGCTGCTCCTCGACAACGCGCTGGCCACGATGGGCGCGGGCCTGCCCTCGGCCATGATGGCGGCGATGCTCTACCCGAAGCGGCGCGTGATGGCCGTCTGCGGCGACGGCGGGTTCATGATGAACAGCCAGGAGATGGAGACCGCCGTCCGGCTGAAGCTCAACCTCGTGGTGCTGGTGCTCGACGACTCGGCCTACGGGATGATCCGCTGGAAGCAGGCGGTCGACAAGTTCGCCGATTACGGCATGACCTTCAGCAACCCGGACTTCGTCCTCTACGCCAAGTCGTACGGGGCGACCGGCCACCGGGTCGAGTCGGTCAACGACCTCGTGCCGACGCTGGACCGGGCCTTCGCGGCGGGCGGGGTGCACCTCGTGGCGGTGCCGATCGACTACTCGGAGAACACCCGCGTGCTGGTCGACGAGCTGCGCGCCAAGGTGAAGGATTTCGAGCCGGCCGAGTGAGGCCGGTTTCGCAGATGGTCGGCACGCAAGACAGGGCAGCGCGATGAACCCGTTCACCTTCCAGACCACGCCGAACGTGCTGTTCGAGGCCGGCGCCGCGAAGAAGCTGCCGGAGATCGTCGGCAGCTTCGGGGCCAAGCGCGTCCTCCTCGTCACCGACAAGGGCGTGCGCGGCGCCGGCCTCACCCAGGCCGCCGAGGCGGCCCTGGCCGCCGCGGGCGTCACCCTCGACGTCTACGAGGACGTGGTCGCCGACCCGCCCTCGACGGTGATCGAGGCGGCGGCCAAGCGCGCCCGCGAGCTCGGGACCGACCTCGTCCTGTCGATCGGTGGCGGCTCGGCGCTCGATACCGCCAAGCTCGTGGCCTACCTCGCCAAGTCCGACGAGCCGCTCGACGCGATCTACGGCGTCGGCCTCGCCAAGGGCGACCGCCTGCCGCTGATCCTGGTGCCGACCACGGCCGGCACCGGCTCGGAGGTGACGCCGATCTCGATCGTCACGACGCCGACCACCGAGAAGAAGGGCGTCGTCGCGCCGAAGCTCCTGCCCGACTGGGCGGTGCTCGACCCGGAGCTGACGCTCGGCCTGCCGTCGCACGTCACCGCGGCGACCGGCATCGACGCCATGGTCCACGCCATCGAGGCCTTCACCAGCAAGAACAAGAAGAACCCGATCTCCGACCAGCTCGCCAAGCAGGCCCTGGCGCTGCTCTCGGCCAACATCCGGACTGCCTGCACGGACGGGAAGAACCTCGAGGCGCGCTCCGGCATGCTGCTCGGCTCGATGCTGGCCGGCATGGCCTTCGCCAACGCGCCGGTGGCGGCGGTGCACGCCCTCGCCTACCCGGTCGGCGCGATCTTCCACGTGCCGCACGGGCTCTCGAACGCCCTGGTGCTGATGGGGGTGATGCGCTTCAACCTCTCGCACGCTGAAGGACTCTACGCTGAGCTCGCGCCGATCCTCGACCCCGCGGCCGCGGACCTGCCGCGGCCCGAGGCCGCCAAGCGCTTCGTGGAGAGTCTCGACGCGATCTGCCGCGACTGCAAGGTTCCGGCCTCGCTCGCCGAGGTCGGCGTCGCCCGGCAGGACCTAGAGCGCATGGCCACCGACGCGATGAAGCAGACGCGGCTCCTCGTGAACAACCCGCGCGAGGTCACCTACGACGACGCCTTCGCGATCTACGCCGAGGCGCTGGGAGAGGCGCGCCCGGCGGCGTGAGCATGACGACGGCGGTGATGCCGGGGCTGTCGCCCGATCAGTCCAGCCCACACCGTCATCGCGAGCGCAGCGAAGCGACCCAGGGTGGCGCGCCGTCGTTGAGCATGGCGCTGCTGGATTGCTTCGCTCCGCTCGCGGGGACGGGGGCGACGGTTTCAGCCTCGGGGCTGTGAGGAGAGACGCCAGCATGGACCAGTTCGACGCGTTCCGGGCGATGAGCGAGTTCTGGACGCGGGCCGGCGCGGGCTTCTTCACCCCGGGCGCCGGGCAGTCCGCGACCGGGTTCGGCTGGCCGGCCTTCCCGGGCGGCGACCTCGCGGATCTCGCCGCGGCGCAGGCCAAGCTGACCGAGGCCTGGACCGCCGCCAGCGCCCTCTCGCAGACGCTGACGCGCTCGCTCCAGGGCGGCCCCGGCGCACCGGACCCGACGGCCGGAGCGGTGCTCGCCCGGATCTTCGATCCGCAGGCCTGGCTCGGCGGCTCGGCCGAGTTCGACGCCGCCCTGACCCGCATGGCCGAGGGCCCGCAGCTCGCCGACCTGTGGCAGACCGAGCGGCGCTACGCGGCGCTGTTCACCGCCTGGGCGAGCCTGCGGCGGGCGCAGAGCGAGCATCAGGCCGTGATGCTGCAGGCCTGGACGCGGGCGGCCGGGACCTTCGCGAAGGAGGCCAATGCCCGCGCCGAAAACGGCGAGAGCTTCGCCTCCGCCCGCGAGATGATGAGCCGGTGGATCGAGACCGCCAACGCGGTCCTCCTGGAGGTCCAGCGCTCCGACGCGTTCCTGGCCTCGCAGCGGGCGGTCCTGCGGGCCTCCACGGACCTCCGGCTCGCCCAGCAGGACGTCGCGGCCTTCCTGTCCGAGTTCTACGGCCAGCCGACCCGGGCCGAGCTCGACGACGTCCACAAGAGCCTGACCGAGCTGCGCCGGGAAGTCCGGGCGCTCCGCCGCGAGCGCCGGCAGGCCGGCAAGACCTCGAGAGCCGGCGGTTCACGGGTCGGGGAGGAAGCCCATGGCTGATCAGGAGAAGCCGAAGGGGCCGGCCGCGCCGCTGAATCTCACCCCGGCCGCGCTGCTGGCCGAGGTCGGCACCCTCGGCCGCCGCATCAGCGAGGGCGCCAAGCTGTTCGCCGATGTCAGCGACGCCGATGTCGAGATCGCCACCACGCCGAAGGACCTGGTCTGGAGCCAGGACAAGGTCAGCCTCTACCGCTACCGGCCGCTCGCCGAGAGCGCGGGCCTGCCGCCGGTGCTCATCGTCTACGGCTTGATCGGCCGCTACACGATGGCCGACCTGCAGGAGGACCGCTCGCTGGTCCGCAACCTGCTGAATCTCGGCCTCGACCTCTACGTGGTCGACTGGGGCAATCCGGGCCGGGCCGACCGCTACGTCACCATCGACGATTACGTGGACGGCTACCTCGCCGAATGCGTCGCCTTCATCCAGGAGGCCGCCGGACGGGACAAGATCAGCCTGCTCGGCATCTGCGAGGGCGGCGTCTTCACCACCTGCTACGCGGCGCTCTACCCCGAGACCGTCAACGCGATGGTGCTGACCATCACGCCGATCGACTTCCACGCCGACACGCGGGAGAACCGGGCCGGCCACGGCTTCATCAACGTCTGGACCCGGTCGCTCACGCCTGAGGACGTGGACCGGCTGATCGAGGCGCAGGGCTCCCTGCCCGGCGCGTTCATGGGCTCGGTGTTCTCGATGATGACGCCGATGCGCACCATGACGAAGTACAACCTCGACCTGCTCGACGCCCTCGACGACAAGAAAAAGTTCCTGAACTTCCTCCGGATGGAGAAGTGGATCGCCGACCGTCCGGACCATCCCGGCGAGGCCGCCAAGCAGTGGCTGAAGGACCTCTACCAGGACAACAAGCTGGTCGAGAGCGCCTTCGAGCTCGGCGGCCGGCGGGTGGACCTGAAGGCCATCACCTGCCCGGTGCTGAACGTCTTCGCCCAGGACGACCACATCATCCCGCCGGCCACCTCGCAGGCGCTGAAGGATAAGATCGGCACCACCGACTACACCGAGATGGGTCTGCCCGGCGGCCATGTCGGCGTCTTCGTCGGCGGCAAGGCACAGAAGCTGCTGGGCTCCGGCATCGCCGACTGGCTCGGCAAGCGGGGATAACGTGCAGGCTCGGGGGAGTGCCGCATGGGCAGCCTGAAGAACAAGATCGTCAGCGCCGACGAGGCCGCCGCCATCCTGCAGGACGGCGACATGGTCGCGGTCTCGGGCTTCGTCGGGATCGGCACGCCCGACGAGCTGATCCTGGCGCTCGCCCGCCGCTTCGAATCCGGCAACGGCCCGCACGGGATCGGCCTGATGTTCGCCGCCGCTCCCGGCGACGGCAAGGAGCGCGGCCTCAACAAGCTCGCCATCCCGGGCCTCGTCCGCCGCGTCGTCGGCGGCCACTGGGCGCTCGTGCCGAAGCTCGGCGCCATGGCGGTGGCGGGCGAGATCGAGGCCTACAACCTGCCGCTCGGCGTGGTCTCGCACCTCTACCGCGAGATCGCCGCCCACACGCCGGGCCACATCACCAAAGTGGGGTTACGCACCTTCGTCGACCCCCGTCTGGAGGGCGGCAAGCTCAACGCCGTGACGCAGGAAGACCTCGTCAGCGTGGTCGAGCTCGGCGGCGAGGCCTGGCTCCACTACAAGGCCTTCCCGGTCAACGTCGCGCTGATCCGCGGCACCACGGCCGACCCCGCCGGCAACATTACCATGGAGCGCGAGGCGCTCACCCTCGACAACCTCGCCGCCGCCATGGCGGCGAAGAACTCGGGTGGCTTCGTCATCGCCCAGGTCGAGCGGCTCGCCGAGGCCGGCTCTCTCAACCCGCGCGAGGTGCAGGTGCCCGGCGTGCTGGTCGATTGCGTGGTGCTCAGCACGCCCGAGAACCACCGCCAGACCTACGGCACGCCCTACAACCACGCCTTCACGGGCCGCCAGCGGGTCCCGCTCGACCGAATCGCCCCGATGGCGCTCGATACCCGCAAGGTCATCGCCCGGCGCTGCGCCTTCGAGCTGCCTCCGGGCGGCGTGGTCAATCTCGGCATCGGCATGCCCGAGGGCGTCGCGGCGGTCGCCGCCGAGGAGCGGGTGCTCAAGTATCTGACGCTGACCGCCGAGCCCGGCGTGATCGGCGGCCTGCCGCAGGGCGGGCTGGATTTCGGCGCTGCCCTCAACCCGGCCGCCGTGCTGCACCAGAACCAGCAGTTCGACTTCTACGACGGCGGCGGCCTCGATCTCGCCTGCCTGGGCCTCGCCCAGTGCGACGCCGAGGGCAACGTCAACGTCAGCCGGTTCGGCAAGAAGCTCGCGGGCGCGGGCGGGTTCATCAACATCTCGCAGAACGCCAAGAGCCTCGTCTTCGCCGGCACCTTCACGGCCGACGGCCTCAAGGTGGCGGTGGAGGACGGCGGTATCCGGATCCTCAGCGAGGGCCGCTCGCGGAAATTCATCGCCGCGGTGGAGCAGGTGACCTTCTCGGGGGCCTACGCGGCCGAGCGCGGCCAGCCGGTGCTCTACGTGACCGAGCGCTGCGTGTTCCGGCGGACCCGGGCCGGCATGGAGCTGGTCGAGGTCGCGCCGGGCATCGACATCGCGCGCGACATCCTCGGGCAGATGGGCTTCACCCCGATCGTGCAGGATCCGCAGCCGATGGATCCGCGCCTGTTCCGCGAGTCCGTGATGGCGCTGGAGCCCTGGCTGCTGGGCCTCTCGCTGTCGGAGCGGATCAGCTACGACCCGGAGCGCAACATCCTGTTCTCGAATCTCGAGGGTTTCCAGGTCCGGACCATCGACGACGTCGAGCTGGTGCGCCGCGAATACGAGCGCGCCTGCCAGGAGATCGGGCGCAAGGTCCACCTGATTGCCAATTACGACGGCTTCGAGATCGACCCGACGGTGAGCGACGCCTACTTCTCGGCGATCGCCTATCTCGAAAACCGCTATTACGAGACCGCGTCCCGGTATACCACGAGCGCGTTCATGCGATTGAAACTCGGCGCCTCGTTGGCGAGCCGCGACCTGGCTCCCCATGTCTTCGAGACAAAAGCCGAGGCGCAGGCGAGGAATACGGCCCAGAGCGTGCCTCTCAAGCCGCGGCCCGGCATGTCCCAGCCCGACATGCCGCGGCCGCCGAAGGAACCGTTGGATGCCTGAGTTCGAGACCCCCTCCCTGAAGGACCGCGCGCTGCTGGTCGATGCCTGCCTGATCGGCGGCGAATGGTCGAAGGCCGGTTCCGGCAGCATCGACGTCACCAACCCGGCGACGGGCGCGCTGATCGCCAAGGTGCCGAATGCCGGCGCCGACGAGACCCGCCGGGCGATCAAGGCCGCCCACGAGGCTTACCCCGCGTGGCGCGCCAAGACCGCCAACGAGCGCGCCGTGCTGCTGCGCAAGCTCGCGGCGCTCGTGACCGAGCATCAGGAGGATCTGGCGCAGATCCTCACCGCCGAGCAGGGCAAGTCGCTGACGGAGGCCCGCGGCGAGGTCGGGATGTCGGCGGCCTACGTGCTGTGGTTCGCGGAAGAGGCGCGCCGCGTCTACGGCGACGTGGTCCCCTCCCCCTGGGGCGACCGCAAGATCCTCGTCACCAAGGAGCCGGTCGGCGTCGTGGCGGCGATCACGCCGTGGAACTTCCCGTCCTCGATGATCGCCCGCAAGATCGCCCCGGCTCTGGCCGCCGGCTGCCCGATCGTGATCAAGCCCGCCTCGCAGACCCCGCTCTCGGGCCTCGCCTGGGGCGTGCTGTGCGAGCGCGCCGGCTTCCCGGCCGGCACGGTCTCGATCCTCACCGGCTCGGCCCGCGCCATCGGCGCCGAGATGACCGGCAACCCGCTCGTCAAGAAGATCACGTTCACGGGCTCCACCGAGGTCGGCAAGGTGCTGCTGGAACAGGCCGCCCACACGGTGAAGAAGGTCTCGATGGAGCTCGGCGGCAACGCGCCGTTCATCGTGTTCGACGACGCCGATCTCGACCGGGCGGTCGCCGGCGCGATGCTCGCCAAGTACCGCAATTCGGGCCAGACCTGCATCTGCACCAACCGCTTCCTGGTGCAGGACGGGATCTACGACGCCTTCGCGGAGAAGATGGCCGAAGCGGCGAACCGCCTGAAGGTCGGCAACGGCGTCGAGGACGGCGTCGCCCAGGGGCCGCTGATCGACATGGCGGCCGTGGAGAAGACCGAGGCCCATATCCGCGACGCCGTCGAGAAGGGCGGCCGGGTGGTGGCGGGCGGCCACCGCCACGCGCTGGGCGGCCAGTTCTTCGAGCCGACGGTGATCACCGGCGCCACCCCCGCCATGGCGGTGGCCCGGGAGGAGACCTTCGGGCCGCTGGCGCCGCTGTTCCGCTTCCGCGACGAGGCGGAGGCGATCCGCATGGCCAACGACACCGAGTACGGCCTCGCCTGCTACTTCTACACCCGCGACCTCGGCCGCACCTTCCGGGTCGCGGAGGCGCTGGAATACGGCATGGTCGGGATCAACGAGGGGATCATCACCACCGAGGTGGCGCCCTTCGGCGGCGTGAAGGAATCCGGCCTCGGCCGCGAGGGCTCGTACCAGGGCATCGAGGATTACCTGAACACCAAGTACCTGTGCGTGGGCGGCCTCGGCGCGTAGGGGCTCAACCAGCGGAACGCCTTCGAGGGAGCGCGCGATGCCCCCTCTCCCGCTCGGGAGAGGGTTGGGGTGAGGGATGCGAAGCCTCAGGATGGAGCGCGGCGTCGGGCTCGAAGTCCTGCTTTTTCCGGAAGCCGCCCGTCCCTCACCCTGTCCCTCTCCCGCACGGGAGAGGGAACCCGCGCTCCCTTGAGCCGCCGCGTGGGCCGGTCGAGACGCGGCTTACTCTCCCGAGGGGGGTAAGGAGTCCGACGCGTCTCGGCGCAACCGAGGCCGACTACCGCCCGCTGGGCGCAGCGCCGCTGCCGGTGGCGCCGTTCCCCGAGTTGCTGCCCGCGGGCGCGCCCGGCGTGCTGACCCGCGGGCCGCCGCTGGTGCCGGGCGCCATGCCGGCGCCGGTGGACCCGGTGCTCTCCATGGAGCCGGCTCCCGTCCCGGTGCCGCCGACCGCGCCGGACTTGTTGACGTTGCCCTGGTTGGCGCCGCCGGTCTGCGGCGCCTGGGCCAGCGCCGCGCCGGACGTGGCGAGTACGAATGACGTGGCGAGGGCGAGGATCGTCTTCGACATGGGGCCTCCTGACAGGTCGTTGGGCTGCGGTGTCAGGCCAACCCGGGCGCGCCCGGATGGTTCGGCCGCCCTCAGCGGGCGCGCGCCTCGCGCCACGGCGTCCAGGGCCAGCGCAGGGCCTCCCCGCCGGCCGCCGGCGCGATCGAGACCGTCGCGGTCCGGCCGCTCACCAGCCGCGGATCCGACGTGCCGCCGTCGAGGCTGATCCGCACCGGGATGCGCTGGGCGAGGCGCACCCACGAGAAGGTCGGGTTCACGTTCGCGAGCAGGTTGGAGGCGTCGCTGCGGCCGGTCTCGCCGATGCCGCCGGCGATGCTGGCGACGTGGCCGCGGAGCGCCCCGTCCTCGCCCATGAGCTCGACGGTCACGGGCGCGCCGACGCGGATCCGCGGCAGCTTGGTCTCCTCGAAGTAGCCCTCGATCCGGACGGTGTCGCTGTCGATCAGCGCCATGACCCCGCGGCCGGTGGTGACGTAGGCGCCCGGCCGCAGCTCCATGTTGGTGATCCGGCCGTTGACCGAGGCCCGGACCGCCGAGCGCTCCAGGTTGAGCTTGGCGAGGTCGCGATCCGCCACCGCCTGCTCGTACGCGGCCTGGGCGGACAGGTCGGCGGCCTTGGCGGCCTCGACCTTCTGCTGCGACACCGCCGCGTCGGAGAGCCTGCTGTAGCGGGCGTAGTCGGCCGCCTCCTGCTCGGCAGTGGCCTTGCGGCCCTGCACCATCGCCTCCGCCTGCCGCAGCCCCAGGCGGAACCGGTCCGGATCGATCCGGAACAGCACGTCGCCCTTCCGCACGACCTGGTTGTCCTCCACCAGCACCTCGGTGACGAGGCCGGAGACGTCGGGCGCGACCGCCACCACGTCGGCGCGCACGCGCCCGTCGCGGGTCCAGGGCGCGTCCATGTAGTAATCCCACAGGCCGAGGCCGACGATCAGCGCCGCGGCGACCATGCCGAGCGTGACCAGGAGGCGGCCGAGGGCGGAGAACAGGGCGGTCATTGCAGGGTCCGATGGGCGAGGGTCACGACGCCGCCGAGCAGGACGACGTAGAGGGCGAGGTCGAAGAGCGGCCGGTGCCAGACGAGGCGGTAGAGGCCGGTCGCCGCGAGGAGGCGGCGCAGCGGCAGGCTGAGCGCGAAGGCGGCGGCCATCCAGAGCGCGAGGCCCGGCACGAACACGCCGTAGAGGTCGATCTCGCCCATCATGCCGCCATCTCCCGGTGGTCCAGGGCGGCCGCCGCCCGGTAGGCCGGCGCGTCGGCGAAGAGCCCGCGGCGCAGGCCGGTGAGGCCGATCAGGGCGGCGCGCCGCTCCGGCGACGGGACCGCGCCCGCGACGGCGTCGAGCGCCTCGTCCAGCGCCGCGAGCAGCGCCGCGTCCGGCCGGTCGGTCCGGCCGCGCAGCTGGCGCGCCGCCAGCGCGAGGACTCGGTCGACGGTGCTGCGGGCCGGGCCCGTCAGCCGCCGGCGCACCCGGCGGACCTCCACGAGGTTGATGCCCACCCGGACATCGGCCAGCAGGTCGCCCACGGAGGCGGACGTGTCCGCGGGCAGGCTCGCCAGCCGCGGCGCGATGAGGCCGACGCGGTCGAGCATGAGGGCCGCGAGTTCGAGCCCGTGGCCGGTGCCGCGCCCGTCCGCGGCGGCCGCGAGGCTGCGCCGGTTGATCCCGATCAGCCGCCGCGCGCTCCAGCCGGCGCCGACCGAGCGGATCACCCGGGTCACCGCGGCGGCGATCCACATGCCCACCACCGAGGCGATCACCCCGTTGGCGAAGGGCGCGAAGTCCCCGCTGTAGCCGTTCTGGAGGGCCAGCAGGGTCGCGCCGTTCAGCGCCGCGCCCATGCCCATCGGGGCGGTGCGCGGCTGCGTCATCATCAATCCGCACAGGATCAGGGCCGGCGCGAGCGCGAGGGCCAGCATCTCGAAGGAGGTGGCGAGCGGGAGCACGGCGAACAGGTAGAGGCCCGCGCCGAGGGCGCCGACGATCGCCGAGTTGGCGAAGCTCAGGATCTGCGGCGCGGGATCGTCCTGCGCGGCGAACAGGCAGCAGGCGACCGCGCCCATCATCGGCGCCGCGGAGCCGTCCGGCCAGCCGGTGGCGATCCAGATGGCGCAGCAGGCGAGCAGGCCCGCGAACACCCCGAAGGCCGAGAACGCGGCCAGCCCGTGGTCCCGGTGGCGGATCGACCGGACGCGGGCCGTGTAGGCGAAGGCGAGCGGCGCGCGGGGCGCGGTGCCGGCCGCGAGGTGGCCGCGCAGTGCCTGCAGATCCTGGCGCAGGTCGATGACGTCGCGCAGGCGCGCCGCGAGGCTCGCGAGGAGGAGCGTGTTCCAGTCCGGCGCCCGGCCGAGGGCGGGCTCGAACCCGTCGATCCGGTCGCGCAGCCGCGCGGCGCGATCCGGATCGTCGACCTCGTCGGCGAGCCAGGCGATGAGGTCCGACAGGAAGGCCCGGACCCGCGCCGGAACAGCGCCGGCTTGCTCGAGGGCGGCGACGCGGTCCGCCACGGCGGCGACGATCGGCAGGACCATCAGCATGTGCTGACGGAGGGGCGCGAAGGCCTCGGCGGCGCGCTCCGCGCCCGTCGCCTCGTTGCGCAGGGCGAGGCCGAGGGCGTCGAGGCCGATCGCGTCCGAGGCGAGGCGCAGGCGCCGGCCCTGGCTCGGCCCGGCGGCCTCCGCGCGGGCGGCCGCGAGGGCGCTCCGGATCCAGGCCCGGGCCTCCGCCGACCAGTCGTTCAGCCGTCCGACGATGAGCGGGGCCGCCGATTGCGGCAGGATCAGCGTGGCGGCGAGGCTGGCGCAGACGATGCCGAGGGAGATCTCCTCGGCCCGCGCCACCGCCGTGTCGAAGATCGCCCCGGGATCGTCGACGGCGGGGAAACCGATCAGCGCCGCCGTGTAGCCGGCGAGCATCGGCAGGTAGCTCGCGGGGGTCCGGTCGAGGAGGGAGACGTAGAGGCAGAGCGCGACCCAGAGCGCCACCGCGAGGCTCAGCAGGAGCGGCGCGTTCACGAGGTTCGGCACCAGCACGACGCTGACCGCCGCGCCGAGCACGGTGCCGCAGACCCGGTACGCGGCCTTCGCGCGCGTCGCGCCGGAGAGGACCTGGCTGGTGATGTAGACGGTGCCGAGGGCCCAGTAGGGCCGCGGCAGGTCGATCCAGAGCGCGAGGTACAGGGCGAGCATCGCCGCCGCGTAGGTCTTCAGCGCGAAGGCCCAGTCGCGCCATCCGGGGAGGGTCACGGCACCGGCTCCGGCTCGGGCGCGGCCCCGACGGCGGCGCGGCGCCGGTGGCGGCCGGTGGTCAGGAGGGCGTGGGTGTCGATCTGCTGCAGTCGCCCGCGCGTCGTCGGACCATCGATGCCGGTCACAACCTGATCCACCGTCGCGAGGAGCCGGCGAGGTCACCGGTTCAATCGGCTCGCACGCCGATAGATAGCCTCATATCGATCTCGATTGAGGGATGCCGCGAGGGGATCAGGGCTGCGCCAGAAGAATGAGTCGACCCATAGCTTGGGTTTGTTCTGCGATAGGCGCATATGATCCGGTCGCTGCACGGGGCGCGTCCGGACGCGCAGCCGCGGTCGCGGCGATCCCCGAGCCGCAGGCCGGATCCCGCGATCGCGTCGTCAGGCCGAGTGGCTGTTGTGGATCTGATCGAAGTCGAGGGACGCCGTGTCGATCACGATCTGCGTGCGGCTGATGACCTCGAGCTTGCGCAGGATCTCCGAGACGTGCGCCTTCACGGTCGAGTCGCCGACCTGGAGCTCGTGGGCGATCTGCTTGTTGAGCTTGCCCTGACGGATCATCATCAGGACCCGCAATTGCTGCGGCGTCAGCCGGGCGAGGCGCTCGGCCAGCGGCGCCTTCTTGGACCGGGGCGCGGGCGCGCCGGCCTCGGCGAGCCCCGGCGGCAGGAACAGCGCCCCGCTCATCACCTCGGTGATCGCCCGGGTGAGCGTCGCCTTGTCCATGGCCTTGGGGACGAAGCCCGCCGCCCCGTGCTGCAGGGCCTCGCGGACGATGCGCGGATCCTCGTGGCCGGAGACGATCAGGATCGGGATGCGCGGGAAGCTCGCCCGGATGGTGATCAGCCCGTCGAAGCCGGTGACGCCCCGCATCGACAGGTCGAGGAGCGTCAGGTCGATGCCGCGGTTCGCGGCCAGCACCGCGCAGGCCGCCTCGATCCCGTCGGCCTCGTGCAGCACCGCGTCCGGGTGCGCGAGGCGGATCGTGGCCGCCAGGGCGTCGCGGAACAGCGGGTGGTCATCGACGATCAGGAGATGCACGGAGACCTCGGTCCTTCGCTCGAGATCCTCACAGGATCCGCCGAATACGCGGGCGGGAGGTCCGAAGGTGATCGATGCGGCCCCGGGGCGCAAGCGGGTGTTGAGACGACAGCCCGGCCCCGGGACCTGGGCGTGCCGGCCCGCGGGGACCGGCACGCTTTCGGTTGCGGGCCCTCAGCGCGACGCCACCGTCTTCGGCAGCTTGAACGCCCAGAAGCTGCCGCCCTGGTTAATGCCGGCCGTCGACTTGGCGACCTCGCCGCCCCAGAGCGGGACCGCGCCGCCCCAGCCGGCCGCGACGCCGACCCACTGCTCGCCGTCCTGCTCCCAGGTGATCGGCGAGGAGACCACGCCGGTCCCGACCTGGAATTTCCAGACCTCCTCGCCGGTCTTGGCGTCGAAGGCCTTCAGGAAGCCCTCCGGCGTGCCGGTGAAGACGAGGTTGCCAGCCGTGGTGAGCACGCCGGCCCAGAGCGGGGCCTTGTTCTTGTACTCCCACACGACCTTGCCGGAGGCCGGGTCGATCGCCTTGAGCGAGCCGATATGGTCGTCGAAGACCGGCTTGATGGTGAAGCCGGCGCCGAGGTAGGCGGCACCCTTCTTGTAGTTCACCGGCTCGTTCCAGATATCCATGCCCCACTCGTTGGAGGGCACGTAGAACAGCTTGGTGTCGGGGCTGTAGCCGATCGGCATCCAGTTCTTGCCGCCGAGGAAGCTCGGCACCGCGAAGACCGACTTGCCCTTCTTGTCGTCGCCGGTCGCCTTGCTCGGGTCGCCGGGGCGGTTCTCCTCGTTGTAGATCGGGCGGCCGTTCTCATCGATGCCCTTGGCCCAGTTGATCTTCTCGACGAACGGCGTCGCCGAGATGAACTTCCCGTTGGTCCGGTCGAGGACGTAGAAGAAGCCGTTGCGGTCGGCGGTGGCGCCGGCCTTGATGGTCTTGCCGCCCTTGTTCAGGTCGAACGGCACGAACTCGTTGACGCCGTCGAAGTCCCAGCCGTCGTGCGGGGTGGTCTGGAAGCCCCAGACGATCTCGCCGTTGTCGGGGTTGAGGGCGAGTCGCGAGGAGGTCCACTTGTTGTCGCCCGGCCGGAGCCAGGAGTTCCAAGGGCCGGGGTTGCCGGTGCCGAAGTAGATCAGGTTGGTCTCGGGATCGTAGGTGCCGCCGAGCCACGTGGCGCCGCCGCCGAACTTCCACATGTCGCCGGGCCAGCTCTCGTTGACCTTGCCGGTCATGGTCGAGGGCTTGCCGTTGAGCTCGCCCATGTGGCCCTCGATCACGGGCCGCTTCCACACGACCTCGCCGGTCTCGGCGTCGCGGGCCTCGATCCGCCCGATCACGCCGAACTCGCCGCCCGACACGCCGGTGATGATCTTGCCCTTCACGATGATCGGGGCGGCCGTGTAGCTGTAGCCGGCCTTGAAGTCGTCGATCTCCTTCCGCCAGACGACCTTGCCGGTCTTGGTGTTGAGCGCGACGAGCTTGGCGTCGAGCGTGCCGAAGTAGACGTTGTCCTTGTAGAGCGCGGCGCCGCGGTTCACCACGTCGCAGCAGGGCAGGATGCCCTCCGGCAGGCGGGCGTCGTACTCCCACTTCTTCTCGCCGCTGCGGGAATCGATCGCGTACATGCGCGAGTACGAGCCCGTGACGTAGATGATGCCGTCCTTGACCAGCGCCTGGCTCTCCTGGCCGCGCTGCTTCTCGCCGCCGAACGAGAACGACCAGGCCGGGACGAGGCCCTTGATGTTGTCGCGGTTGAGCGTCTTCAGCGGGCTGAAGCGCTGGGCCTGCGGGCCGAGGCCGTAGGTGACCACGTCGCCGGGCGTCTTGGCGTCGTTGATGATGTCCTGCTCGGTGACCCCCTGGGCCATGGCCGGCAGGGCGCCGCCCGCCACGAGGGCGGCGACGCCCACCGCGGCGAGGAACCGGGTCCGCATTCTCATGACGTGTCCTCCGTGGTCGGCCCCGGTCCGTGTGGCCGGGGCATCCGGGTTTCGACGCGGACCGCACGAGTCGCGGGGCGCCCCCTTGGAGGACGAAGCTATCGGGCTTCTCAGGAAAGTCTTATTGCCCATTGGTCCAATAAGGCCGCTCTGCGGACCGGCGAACGCAATGTATTCGTCGAGATCGACGCTCGGATTGGCGCGAATCCGAGGGCGGTCTCGTTCGGGAGATCTGATGTTCGCTCTTACCGTCATCGCGAGCGCAGCGAAGCGACCCAGGGCAGCACAGCATCCCACGATGGCGCGCTGTCTGGATCGCTTCGCTGCGCTCGCGATGACGGATGCGCTCAATACCCCTTCGGCGGCGCGTAGGTGACGCCGTAGCTCTCGCAGATCGCCCTGAGCCGACCCTCCGCGTTCAGTGCCGTGATCGCGTCCCCGACCGCGTAGGCGAGGTCGCGGGAATCGGTCCTCACCGCGCCGCCGATCTCCCAGCGCGTTTTCACCAGCCCCGTCGACGGGACCGTGGCGATCGGGTTGTCGTCCTTCGGGGCCTTCGCGGCGGACAGGGCCGCCTCGATCGCCGCGCGGCTCCCGGCCAGGATCGGCGCCTCGCCGGCGAGGTAGGCCTCCGCGGCCTCCTCGAAGCTCCTGTAATGCTTCAGGTTCGGGCGGAAGCGGCCGCCCTGGGCGGTCAGCAGCATCAGGTCGGCGGCGCCCGTGCCCTCCAGCGCGACGCTCCGGTCGCCGATGTCGTCGAGGCTGTCGAAGCCGTCCAGCGCGCCCTTGCGGTACGCGAAGGCGATCTCCTGCTCGAAGTACGGCGCCGTGAAGAACACCTGCTCATTGCGCAGGGCGAGCTGCCGGTCGGTGGGCACGTGCAGCATCAGGTCGGCGAGCGGCGTGCCGGCGAGGTCGCCTCGCCACAGGTTCAGGCGCAGGTCGCCGTCGACGTTCTCGCCGGCGTCGACCACGCGCAGGTCGAGCTTCACCTTGAGCCTGTCGGCGATCGCGCGGGCGAGATCGACGTCGATGCCGCGGGGCCTGCCGGTCTCCTCCGCGGAGAACGGCGCGTTGTCGCCGTAGACCGCCACACGCAGGGTGCCGTCGGCCACGACCTGGTCCAGGGGGCGCGCGGCCGCCTCCGGCTGGAACCGGAGGGCCGCGAGCAGGCCGCAGGCGAGGAGGAGCCGCGCGCTACTCCTCATGCTTCGACTCGATGTAGCTCCGGATCGCCCACAGGCCCTCCTGCGAGATCACACCCTCGAAGGCCGGCATCTTGGTCACGCCGTTGATGACGGCGCCGTGCTTCATGCGCTCGACGAAGTACTCGTCGCCCTCCTTGCCCTGCGGCAGGTAGCGCAGGTCCGGGGCGAGGCCGCCGGAGATCATCTCCAGGCCGTGGCAGCGGGCGCAGTTCTGGTTGAAGCCCGAGGCGCCGATCGCGATGGCGTGCTTGTCGTCCTTGTAGGGGTTCTCGGCGACCCACTCGGCGCCCAGCGGCTTGAGGCCGTCGGTGTTGACCGGCTGGGGCTGGACGTCGCCGTGCCCGAGGGCGCCGCCGGCCGCCAGCGCCAGTCCCAGCGCCGCGAGCACGCCGCCCGCCGCCGTCTTCATCGTGCGCATCCGCCCCTCCCGTCGTCGTTGCACGACGGTTAGCAAGTACCGGGCGGCGGACCCATTATGCTTTGGTACGGATCGGCCAGATTAGCGCCATCGACGACTTGTGTTGCACTGCATCAAACCCGGTTTGTGCACCTTGGTCTAATATCGGAGGGCGCAACTCCGCTCCTAGACTCCCGGCCAACGACGAGCGCCGCGGGGCTGGAGGAGACGGGCGGGGATGGTGTCCTCCGGTGCGCGGCGGCCCGGGATGCGCGGCGGGCCATGGGCCGGCCTGCGGCGCGCCGTCGTGCTGGCGGCCGTGGCGGCCATGGTGACCCTGGCGCCGGTCGCGCAGGGGCGGGCCGCGCCCGCGCCGGCAGGCCCGCCCCTGACGATCCGCTACCTGGAGCGGCGGGTCGAGCGGCCGGCGCCGCTGAACAACGAGGACCCGATCCCCGACGACGAGGGCGCCAAGGGCGCGGAACTCGGCCTGCGCGATTCCAACGCCACCGGCCGGTTCCTCGGCCTCGGCTTCGACCTCGGCACCACGATCGTCGAGCCGGCCGCCGACATCCGCCAGGCTTTCCGGGACCTCGCCGACCGGCGCTTCGTGGTGCTCAACGCCCCGGCCGCCGACGTCCTCGCCCTGGCCGACCTGCCGGAGGCGAAGGGCAGCGTGCTCCTTAACATCGGCGCCCCGGACACGCGCCTGCGCGACGCCGATTGCCGCCGGAACCTGCTCCACGTCCTGCCGTCCCGCGCCATGCTGTCCGACGCGCTGGTGCAGTTCCTGGCGTTCAAGCGCTGGTCCCGGATCCTGCTGGTGACCGGGCCGGCGCCAGCTGACGCGCTCTTCGCCGAGGCGCTGCGGCGCAGCGCGAGGAAGTTCGGCGCGCGGATCGTCGCCGAGACGCGCTACGACCCGCAGGGGGGCGACGTCCGCGACACGGCCCTGCGCGAGTTCGCCCTGCCGACCCGCGGGCCCGAGCACGACGTGGTCGCGGTGGCCGACGAGGCCGGCGCGTTCGGCGCGAGCCTCAACTACAACACCGCCTCGCCCCGGCCCCTCGTCGGCACGCAGGGCCTCGCGCCGGCCGCCTGGGGTCGGCCCGTCGAGGCCTGGGCCGCCGTCCAGCTCCAGGGGCGGTTCCGGAAGCTCGCCGGCCGCGCCATGCGGCCCGTCGACTGGGCCGGCTGGATGGCGGTGCACGTCGTCGGCGAGGCGGCCGTGAAGGCGCGCAGCACCGACCCCGCGGCGGTCCGCGCCGCCCTGACGGCGCCCGGCTTCGAGATCGGCGGCTTCAAGGGCCGCCCCCTGAGCTTCCGCGCCTGGGACGGGCAGCTGCGCCAGCCGGTCTTCCTGCTCTGGCCCGGGGCCGTCACCGCGACGGCGCCGATCGAGGGCTTCCTCCACCACCGCACGGAACTCGACACGCTCGGCCTCGACGCGCCCGAGAGTGCCTGCCGCGCCTTCTCGGGGACGTCAGAATGACCCGGCTCGCCGCCCTCGCGCTACTGCTCTGCCTCGCGGGCCCCGCGCGGGCCGAGGAGATCTTCGTCTCGAACGAGCGCGACAACACCGTCTCGGTGATCGACGGCGACAGCCTGGAGGTGCTGCGCACCTTCCCGGTCGGCCGTCGGCCCCGCGGGCTGACCTTCTCGCGCGACGGGCGGTCGCTCTACGTCTGCGCCAGCGACTCCGACGCCGTGCAGGTGATCGACCCGGAGACCGGGCAGGTGCGGCACGACCTGCCCTCGGGCGAGGACCCGGAGCAGTTCGCCCTGGCGCCCGACGGGCGCACCCTGTTCATCGCCAACGAGGAGAACGCCACCACCACGGTGGTGGACGCGCAGACCCGCCGGGTGCTGGCGCAGATCGACGTCGGCATCGAGCCGGAGGGCGTCGCGGTGAGCCCGGACGGGCGCACGGCCGTCACGACCTCCGAGACGACCAACATGGTCCACTGGATCGACACGGCGACACTCGCGGCCGTGGACGCGACGCCGGTCGGGCAGCGGCCGCGCTTCGCCGCCTTCACGGCCGACGGGTCCCGGCTGTGGGCGTCCTCGGAGATCGGCGGCACCGTGTCGGTGATCGACGTCGCCACACGCGCGGTGATCGCGACGATCGAGTTCGCCGTGAAGGGAATCGCGGCCGACCGGATCCAGCCGGTGGGCATCCAGATGGCCAAGGACGGGCGCCACGCCTTCGTGGCGCTGGGGCCGTCCGACCGGGTCGCCGTGGTGGATACCGCGACCTACCGGGTGGAGAGCTACATCCTGGTCGGCCGCCGGGTCTGGCAGCTCGCGCTCAACGCGGCGGGCACGCGGCTCTTCACCACCAACGGCGTCTCCGGCGACGTGACGGTGATCGACGCCGCGACGTTCCGGCCGATCAAGACCGTGAAGGTCGGCCGCTTCCCCTGGGGCGCGGCGGCGCGGCCGATGCCTTCGGCGCAGGCGACGGACGGGCGCGCCGCCGGTGCGGTGCCGTGACTCGTCCGCAGTCCGGAGCGCGGGTCCCCTGTCCCGTTCGGGAGAGGGACAGGTTGAGGGACGTGCGGCATCCGGGACAGGCTCTCCCGGCCCGCACGTCGACAGCGTGCTCCATCCTCGACGTCCCGATCCCTCACCCTGTCCCTCTCCCGAACGGGACAGGGGCCCGGTCGCGCACTGCCGCCGGCGTCCGTGCTCGGTCCGGATGGGTGACCGACGCGGCCAGGGGCGGAGGGAGGGATAAGGCGCGGCCGCTGCGGAGCGCACCGTCTCCCAGGCCGCCCGCGCCGCGCACCGCCCTGGCCCGGGGCGCGGGCCTGCTCCTGCGCGCCGCGCTGCTCCTTCTCGCCCTGCTCCTGTCGACCCTTCCGGCCCGGGCCGGCCAGCTCGATCGCGCGGGCGTCGAACGCCACTTCCCGCCCCCGCTGGTGGTCGGCGAGAAGGACGACAGGCTCCCGGTCTGGCCGATCCTGAAGCAGCAGGCCGGGTCCTACGAGGTCTTCGCCTACGCGTTCGAATCCGTCGACCTCGCGCCGATCCCTGGCTTCGGGGGCACGCCCCCCGACCTGCTGATCGCGCTCGCCCCCGACGGGACCTTCCGGGACGTGACGGTGCTCTCGCACCACGAGCCGGTCTTCCTCGAGGGGCTCGGCCCGGAGCCGCTCCTCGCCTTCGTCGAGCAGTATGCCGGCCTGTCGGCCCGGCAGGCGATCCGGGTCGGGCGGCCCAACGCGCGGGCCGCCGGCGCCGCGCCGCAGACCACCGTCGACGGCATCTCCATGGCCACCGCCTCGACCCGGGTGATCAACCAGTCCATCCTGGCCTCGGCGCTGGCGGTCGCCCGCGCGAAGCTCGGCTTCGGGGCGGCCAATGTCGGCCTGAAGGTCGAGGCGAAGCTCGACCTCTACGAGCCCCTGACCCTGGCCGACCTCCTCGCCCGGGGCTGGGTCCGGCGGTTAACGGTCACGAACGCGGACGCCGCCGCGGCCTTCCGGGGCACCGGCGTGGCCGATCCGTCCGAGGGTCCGGCCGACGCCGTGCTGACCGACCTCTACGTCGCCGCCCTGGACCCGCCCTCGATCGGCCGCAACCTGCTGGGGCCGGCGCGCTACGACGCGCTCATGCGCGAGCTCGGTCCCGGCAACCACGCCGTGATGGTCGTCAGCGCCGGGCCGGAGGACGCGCCCGAGAACCCGGTCGGCGACCGGTTCGTGCTGGGCGCCGTCCCCGACCGGCTGGCGATCGGCCAGGCCGGCCTGATCGTGAACGCGCGCGACATGGCGGTGGAGCGCCGCGACGCCGGCCTCGCCGAGGGGCTGCCGCCCGGCCCCTGGACGATCCTGCGGATCGACCAGGCCGCCGGCTTCGACCCGTCCGCACCCTGGGTGCTGACCGAGACGATCGTCCGCGAGCGCGGGCAGATCCTGTCGGAGAAGATCGCCCGGACCTTCACGGTCGAGACCGTCCTGCCCGCCGACCTGTTCACGCGGGTCCGGCCCGATGACGGGCCGAGCTGGACCGACTCCTGGCGGGCCCGGGCGCCCGAACTCGCGCTGATCGGGCTGATGCTCGCGGTGCTGGTGCCGCTCCTGAGCCGCCATCGCGGGCTGGTGGCGGACCAGCGCCGCTTCCCCCTCTTCCGCCTCGGCTTCCTGGCGCTGACCCTCGGCTTCGTCGGCTGGTACGCGCAGGCGCAACTCTCGATCGTGACCCTCGTCGGCCTCGTGCGGGCCGCCACCGTGACCCACGACCTCGCCTTCCTGCTCTACGACCCGCCCTCGCTGGTGCTCTGGGCCTTCGCGCTGGCCGCCCTGGTGGCCTGGGGGCGCGGCACGTTCTGCGGCTGGCTCTGCCCCTTCGGCGCGCTGCAGGAACTCGTCGCGCTGCTCGCCCGGCCGCTGCGCATCCGCCCGGTCGCGGTGCCGCCCGGCCTCGACCGGTCGCTGCGGTCGCTGAAATACGTCGTGCTCGCCGGCATCCTCGGTGCCGCCGCCGCGGGGTCGCCCCTCGCCGACACCCTGTCCGAGGTCGAGCCGTTCAAGACCGCCATCACCCTGTACTTCGTCCGGGCGTGGCCGTTCGTTGCCTACGCGGCCGGGCTGCTGGTGCTCAACCTGCTCGTCTACAAGGGCTTCTGCCGCTACCTGTGCCCGCTCGGCGCCGCCCTCGCCCTCCTCGGGCGGGTCCGCGTCCTCGACTGGATCCCGCGCCGGGCGGAGTGCGGCTCGCCGTGCCAGCTCTGCAAGGTCCGCTGCCGCTACGGCGCCATCGCGCCCTCCGGCCGGGTCGACTACGCCGAGTGCTTCCAGTGCATGGAGTGCGTGACGATCATCCACGATCCCGGGCAGTGCGTGCCGCAGGTCGTGGCGCGCAAGCGGGGCCGCCGCGCCGCGCACCGGCCGGTGACCGTCGGATGAGCGCGCCGCCGCCCTTCGCGCCGGCCCGGCGCCGGCTCCTCGTCGGGGCCGCGGGGCTGGCCGCGCTCGGCGGCGTCGCGGCGTTCCGCGCCGCCGCGGCGTCGCGCGGGCTGGCGCTGCGCACCCGCGCCGGCCTCGCCTTCGGCACCACCGTGGCCCTGACCGCCGCCGGGCCCGACCCGTCCGCGGTCGAGGCTGCGCTCGACGACGGGTTCGCGGCGATGCGCGCCGTGGAGGCGGCCGCCAGCCTGTTCCGGGCCGACAGCGCCCTGGCCCGCCTCAACCGGGACGGGTCCCTCGAGGCGCCCGACCCGCACCTGCTCGCCCTGCTGCGCTTCGCCCTCGCCCTCGCGGCCGAGACCGGCGGCGCCTTCGACCCGACCGTCCAGCCGCTCTGGCCGGTCTGGGCCGGCGCGGCCGCCCGCGGCGAGCGCCCCGGGGCGGAGGCCCTGCGGGGGGCCCTGTCGCGGGTCGGCTGGCGGCGCGTGCGGGTCGCGACGGACCGGATCGTCCTGGAGCCCGGGACGGCCCTGACGCTGAACGCCTTGATACAGGGCTACGCGGCCGACCAGGTCATGGCGGCTTTCCGGGCGCGCGGCATCGACGACGCCTTCGTGGATACCGGCGAGTTCGGCGCCGCCGGCGCGCATCCGGACGGCGCGCCCTGGCGCCTCGGGCTGGCCGATCCCCGCCATCCCGGCGACATCGCCGCCGTCATCGCCCCGTTCACCGGCTTCGCCGCGACCTCGGGCGACTACAACATGAGCTTCTCGCACGACCGCACCGACCACCACATCTTCGACCCGGCCACCGGCCGGTCGCCGCGCGGCCTGTCGTCGGTGACGGTCACTGCGCCGACGGGGCTCGTCGCCGACGGGCTGTCGACCGCCTGCATGGTCCTGGGCCGCGCGCGCGGCGCGGACCTCGTCGCGGCCCGTCCGGGCTGCGCCGTGCGCTTCACCGGGAAGGGCTGACACATCCGGCCCCGTCGTGCGGGGCGAGCCCCGAACCGCGGCGCGCGCCCTGCCCTCCCGGGGCCGATGGCTCTACGGAGGGTCCGATCTGCGGCGCAGGCCCTGCATGCGCCCGGACCGGAGAGGACCGTCAGGAGACGCGCGTGACCGAAGCGACCGGGCCGTACTGGCCGACGGATGACTGGGCGGAGCAGGACCCGGGTGCGGCGGGGCTCGATGCCGGGCGGCTCGCGGACGCGGTGGCGTTCGCGCAGGCCCACGAGAGCGCGTGGCCGCGCAGCCTGTACTATCCCGACGGGCGCTACGTCGGGATCGTCGAGTGGAACGAGACGGGGCCCTGGAGCGCCGTCGACGGGCCGGTGCGCCCGCGCGGCGGCCCGGCGGGCGTGATCCTGAAGGCCGGCCGGCGCGTCGCCGCCTGGGGCGACACGGCCCGCCCGGACATGACCTTCTCGATCGCCAAGAGCTACCTCGCGGTGCTGGCCGGCCTCGCCCACGACGACGGCCTGATCCCCGACGTCGACGCGCCGGTGCGCGACAGCGTACCCGACCCGCTCCTCGACGGCCCGCACAACGGCGCGATCACGTGGCGCCACCTCCTGCAGCAGTCGAGCGAGTGGCAGGGAACGCTGTTCGGCAAGTCCGATCAGGTCGATCATTTCCGGCAGATCGGCCCGGGCGCCGACAACAGCCGCAAGGGCGAGGCGCGGGCGCTGCGGTGCCCCGGCACCTACTACGAGTACAACGACGTCCGGGTGAACCTGCTGTCGTACTGCCTGATGCGCCGCTTCGGCCGGGCCCTCCCGGACGTGCTCCGCGAGCGGATCATGGATCCGATCGGCGCCTCCCGCGACTGGGCGTGGCACGGCTACGACACGGCCTGGGTCGCGGTCGACGGCGCGCGGGTCCAGTCGGTCCCCGGCGGCGGCCACTGGGGCGGCGGCCTGTTCATCGGGGCCGACGACCACGCCCGCTTCGGTCTCCTCGTCGCCCGCGGCGGCGCCTGGAACGGGCGGCAGCTCCTCTCGGAGCGCTGGATCCGCGCCATGCTGACGCCCTCTCCGACCCTCGACAGCTACGGCTACCTCTGGTGGCTGAACCGCGGCGCGGCCGCCAAGCCGGAACTGCCGGCCTCGGCCTTCAGCGCCCTCGGGGCGGGCAACAACGTGATCTGGTGCGACCCCGAGCACGACCTCGTCGCGGTCCTGCGCTGGATCGACAAGGCGGCCCTCGACGGCTTCCTGCTGCGCCTCGTGGCGGCCCTGCGCCCGTAGGCGGGCCGGCGACGCTAGCGGCCCCGGACGTGATCGACGAAGCTCCGGAGCAGCGGCCGCATCTGGCGGCGGCTCGGGTAGTAGAGGAAGAAGCCCGGGAAGGGCGGGCACCACGCGTCGAGGACCCGGATCAGGCGGCCGGCCGCGATGTCGGCCGCCACCTGCGCCTCGAAGAGGTAGGCGAGGCCGGCGCCGCCGCGCGCCGCTCCGGCCACCAGCCCGTCATCGTCGAGGACGAGGGTGCCGGTGACCGGGATCGACTGGGCGATCCCGTCTTTCTCGAGTTCCCAGAGGTAGAGGCCGCCGCTCGGGAAGCGGCGCCGGACGCAGACATGCCGGTGCAGGTCCTGCGGGTCCGCGGGCGTTCCGTGGCGGGCGAGGTAGTCCGGCGCGGCCACGATCGCGCCGCGCTGCGGCGGGCCGAGCGGCACCGCGATCATGTCCTGGTCCAGGCTCTCGGCGAAGCGGACGCCGGCATCGAACCCCTCGGCGACGATGTCGCGGAAGCCGTCCTGCGCGCGGATCTCGATCTCGACGCCCGGATGCGCGCGGGTGAAGGCGACGGCGAGCGGCACCAGCAGCATCTCGGCGGCCGACCGCGGCACTGAGATCCGCAGCGTCCCGGTGAGCCGCCGCTCCGCGGCGGTCGCCACCTCGACGGCGTCGGCGATCGCCGCGAGGGCGGGCTCGAGCCCGTCGAGCAGGCGCTGGCCCGCCTCGGTCGGGGCGACGCTGCGGGTCGTCCGCGCGAGGAGGCGCACGCCGAGGCTCGCCTCCAGGCCGTTGATCGCGTGGCTCACCGCCGAGACCGAGAGCCCGAGATCGCGCGCGGCGCCGCGGAAACTCCGGCGCGCCGCGACCGCGGCGAAGAGCGACAGGGCGGGGAGGTCGGCGCGTCTCACTGTTGAGCCGCATAGAACAGCCTGCGCCGCAGGTCACGGATTATCGCCGCTGGCGCCCCGTGCGAAGTCCGGCCCGCATCACGGGAGGCCCGCATGGATCACCGCCGACTCGGAACCGAACTCACCGTCTCCGCCCTCGGCCTCGGCTGCATGGGCATGAGCTACGCCTATGGCGGCCAGCCCGAGGGCGAGGCCACCGCCACGCTGCGCCGCGCCGTCGACCTCGGCATCACCCTCTTCGACACGGCCGAGATGTACGGCCCGTTCGAGAACGAGAAGCTGGTGGGCAAGGCCCTGGCGCCGGTCCGCGACCGGGTGATCATCGCCACCAAGTTCGGCTTCAAGATCTCCGAGACCGGCCAGGGTCCCGACCGGATCATCGGCGTCGACAGCCGGCCGGAGCACGTCCGGGCGGTCTGCGACGCCTCGCTCCGGCGCCTCGGCGTCGATGTCATCGACCTCTTCTACCAGCACCGGGTGGATCCGGCCGTGCCGATCGAGGACACGGTCGGCGCCATGGCCGATCTCGTGCGGGCCGGCAAGGTCCGGGCGCTCGGCCTGTCCGAGGCCGGCGCGGCCACGATCCGGCGGGCCCACGTGGTCCACCCCATCGCCGCCGTGCAGAGCGAGTACTCCCTCTGGAGCCGCGACCCCGAGGCCGAGGTGCTGCCGACCTGCCGCGAACTCGGGATCGGCTTCGTGCCGTACAGCCCCCTGGGGCGCGGACTCCTGACCGGCGCGATCCGCGACCGCGACAGCCTCGCCGCCGACGATTACCGCCGCACGATGCCGCGCTTCGCGGCGGAGAACCTCGCGGCCAACCAGCGGCTGCTCGACACGCTCGCCGCCCTGGCGCGCGACAAGGGCGTCACCCCGGCCCAGCTCGCCATTGCCTGGGTGCTGAACCAGGGCGACTTCATCGTGCCGATCCCGGGCGCCCGCAAGATCCGGAATCTCGAGGAGAACGCGGCGGCGGCCGGTCTCGTCCTCGCGGAGGCCGACCTGCGGGCCATCGCGGACGCGATGCCCGCCGAGGCGGTGACCGGCGACCGCTACGGCGCCGCCGGGCTGGCGATGGTCGGTCTCTGAACCGTCAGAGCGCCGCGATGGTCTCGGCCATCGCCCTCGCCCGCGGCACAAGGCTTCCCACCTCCAGGTACTCCTCGGGCGAGTGGGCCTTGCCGCCCACCGGGCCCACGGCGCAGAGCGTGGGGCACCCGACGCTGGCGGTGAAGCCCGAATCGGCGCAGCCGCCGGCGAACTCGCCGGTGACGGGGTTGCCGCCCTCCGCGCTCACCCTCGCGTAGGTCTCGAACAGGGCCCGCGAGGCCTCGTCCTGCACGAGCGGCAGGAACTCGCCCTTGATGGTGAGATGCGCGGTCGTGTCCGCCACGGTCGATCCGGCCACGATCGCGGCGATCCGGTCCATGGCGGTCTCGCGGTCGGGCGGGGTCACGTAGCGCAGGTCGATCTCGCAGGTCACCCGGGGCGCCACGGTGTTCACCGACTGGCCGCCGGAGACCAGGCCGACATTCACCGTGGTGCCGCGATCGAGGTCGGTGAGCGCGTGGAGCGTGACGGTCTTGTGGGCGAGCTCCAGGATGGCGCTGCGCCCGTCGGCGTAGTTGCCGCCGGAATGGGCCGCCCTGCCGAGCACCTCGAGGTGCATGAACACCCCGCCCTTGCGGCCGGTGACGACGTTGCCGGTCGGCCGCCCCGGCTCGGAATTCAGCACCGCGCGGGCGCCCCGGGCGGTCTCCTCGATGATCGGCCGGCAGGCCGGCGAGCCGATCTCCTCGTCGCTGGTGAACAGGCCGACGAGCGGCACCGGCGCGCCGCCGGCCCTGTGGTAGGCGGCCAGCACGAAGGCGTTCATCACGAGGCCCGCCTTCATGTCGGCGACGCCCGGCCCGTAGGCGCGGCCGTCAACGACCCGGAACGGCCGCCGCGTCGGCTCCCCCTTCGGGAAGACGGTGTCGCGGTGGCCCATGAGCACGACCGGCCGGTTGCCGCCGCCCGATCCGGCCACGCTCGCCTTCAGCGCGTCGCCGTAGCCATCGACCGGGATCGTGGTCACCGGTATGCCGTGGCCGGCGAGGAACTCCGCGATGCGGATGCCGACCGCGTCGACGCCCGGCTTGTCGTAGGAGCCGGAATCGATGTTCACGAGCTCCTCGAGGAGCGCCAGCATCGCGCCCTCCTGTGCGTCGAGCCAGCCGAGGGCGTCGGTGTCACGTGCGGTCATGCAGGGCCTCGTATCGGGGTCAGCAGGATTGCGCAGACCGTCTTTGCGAGCGCAGCGAAGCAACCCAGGGTCGCGCAACCTCTGGCAGCGTAGCGCAGACTGGATTGCTTCGCTCCGCTCGCAAAGACGGCGCAGCGTCCGAATCGACCGCCGATGTGGTAGGCGGCGGCTATTCCACAGTCACCGACTTGGCCAGATTCCGCGGCTGATCGACGTCTTTCCCCATGAACACCGCCGTGTGGTAGGCGAGCAGCTGGATCGGCACCGCGTACACGATCGGCGCCACCGTCGGGTCGAGCGCCGGCATGGTGAAGGTCGCGAGCGTGTCGAGCCCGTGTTCGGCGGCCCCCTTGGCGTCGCCGATGAGCACGATCCGGCCGCCGCGGGCGGCCACCTCCTGCATGTTCGAGACGGTCTTCTCGAACACCGCGTCGTGCGGCGCGATCACGATCACCGGCACGCTCTCGTCGATCAGGGCGATCGGCCCGTGCTTCAGCTCGCCCGCCGCGTAGCCCTCGGCGTGGATGTAGCTGATCTCCTTGAGCTTCAGCGCGCCCTCCAGCGCCATCGGGTAGCTGGTGCCGCGGCCGAGATAGAGCACGTCCCGCGCCTTCGCGACGTCTCGGGCCAGACCCTCGATCGCCGCCTCGTGGGTGAGCGCCTCGGCCATCAGGCCCGGCGCCTTGATCAGGCCGTCGATCAGCCGCCGCTCGCCCGCCGCGTCGAGGGTGCCGCGGGCGCGGCCCGCCGCGATGGCGAGGCAGAGCAGCACGGTGAGCTGGCACGAGAACGCCTTGGTGGAGGCGACGCCGATCTCCGGCCCGGCCAGCGTCGGCATCACCACGGAGGATTCCCGCGCGATGGTCGAGGTCGGCACGTTGACGACGCTCAGCGTGTGCTGGCCCTGGGACTTCGCGTAGCGCAGGGAGGCCAGGGTGTCGGCGGTCTCGCCCGACTGCGAGATGACCAGCGTCAGCCCGTCCTTCTCGAGCGGTGCCTCGCGGTAGCGGGCCTCGGAGGCGACGTCGATCTCCACCGGCAGGCGCGCCACCTGCTCGAACCAGTACCGGGCGACGAGGCCCGCGTAGTAGGCCGTGCCGCAGGCGGTGATGTAGACGCGGCTGAGCTTGGCGAAGTCGAAGGGCAGCGCCTCGGGCAGCGCAACCCGCCCGTTCGCCATGTCGACGTAGTGGGCGAGCGTGCGGCCCACCACCTCGGGCTGCTCGTGGATCTCCTTGGCCATGAAGTGGCGGTACTCGCCCTTGTCGATCCGGTAGGCCTGCGTGGCGATCGTCTGCCGGGCGCGCTCGACCGTGGCGCCCGACGCGTCGCGGATCTCGGCGCCGCCCCGGGACAGGATCGCCCAGTCGCCCTCGTCGAGATACGTGATGGCGTCGGTGAACGGCGCGAGCGCCAGGGCGTCGGAGCCCAGGTAGGTCTCGCCCTCGCCGAAGCCGATGGCCAGCGGCGCGCCGTGGCGGGCCCCGATCAGCAGGTTCTCCTCGCCGGAGAAGAGGAAGCCCAGCGCGAAGGCGCCGCGCAGCCGCGGCAGGGCGGCGGCCACGGCCTCCACCGGCCCCATCTGCCGGTCCATGTTGCGGCTGACGAGCTGGGCGACGACCTCGGTGTCGGTCTCGGTCTCGAAGACGACGCCGTCGGCCTCCAGCTCCTGCTTGAGCTCGCGGAAATTCTCGATGATGCCGTTGTGCACGACGGCCAGGCGCTTGGTGGCGTGCGGGTGGGCGTTGGTCTCGTTGGGCCGGCCGTGGGTGGCCCAGCGGGTGTGGCCGATGCCGATCGTGCCGGTGAGCGGCTCCTGGGCGAGCCTGGCCTCCAGGTTGACCAGTTTGCCCGAGGCCCGGCGCCGCGCCAGCCGGCCGTGCTCCAGGGTGGCGATGCCGGCGGAATCGTAGCCGCGGTACTCGAGCCGCCGCAGGGCCTCGATCACCTGCCCCGCCACCGCGTCGCGCCCGACGATGCCGACGATGCCGCACATAGGAGTGTCTCTCGCTGTCGCGCCCGGATGGCCGCGCGCAGGTCGTGCGCAAGGTCCGGGCCGCCCCGCGCCGTGCGGGGCCGAGCGGGACTTCTACCGGATCGGCACGGCGCAGGGCCAGCCCCGCCCGCGCGGCGTGTCCGGCCTCAGGCCTTGCCGCGCCGCGCCTTCTCGGCCTGCAGCGCCGCGCGCTTCTCCCTGGCCCAGCCCGGCTTCACCGCCTGCCGGCCCCGGGCCACCGCCATGGCGTCGGCCGGCACGTCGGCGGTGATCACCGAGCCGGAGGCGACGTAGGCGCCCTCCCCCACCGAGACGGGGGCGACCAGGGCCGAGTTCGAGCCGATGAACGCGCCCGCGCCGATCGTGGTCCGGTGCTTGAGCACGCCGTCGTAATTGCAGGTGATCGTGCCGGCGCCGATATTGGCCTTGGCGCCCACCTCCGCGTCGCCGAGATAGGTGAGGTGCGCGGCCTTGGCGCCGGCTCCCATTCGGGCGTTCTTCAGCTCGACGAAATTGCCGAGTTCCGCGCCGGCCTCCAGAATGGCGTGACCGCGCAGCCGCACGAACGGCCCGATCTTAACGCCCGCCTCCAGGCTGGTCTCGGTGAGATGCGCGAAGGCCCGCACGGTGCAGCCCTCCGCGACCCGCACGCCGGGGCCGAACACCACGTTGGGCTCCACGATCACGTCGCGTCCCAGCACCGTGTCGTGGCTGAGGAAAACCGTCTCGGGGGCGATCAGCGTGGCGCCCCCCAGCATGGCGCTGCGGCGCAGCTGCGCCTGGATCGCGGCCTCCGCCACGCTGAGCTGCACCCGGTCGTTCACGCCCTGCGCCTCGGCCTCGTCCACCGGAACGACCGTGACGGGCAGCCCGTCGGCCACCGCCAGCGCTACCGCGTCGGGCAGGTAGTACTCGCCGGCGGCGTTGTCGTTGCCGATGCGGGTGAGCAGGGCCAGGGCGTGCCGTCCGGCGAGCGCCATCAGCCCGGCATTGCACAGGGTTACGGCCCGCTCGGCCGCGCTCGCGTCCTTCTCCTCGCGGATGGCGAGCACGCGGTCGCCATCGGTGAGCACCCGCCCGTAGCCGGAGGGCGTGGCCGTCTCGAAGGCCAGCACGGCCACCGCGGCGCCGTCGGCCAGGGGCGCGCGGAGGCGCAGGAAGGTGTCGGCCGAGACGAGCGGCGTGTCGCCGAAGGCGATCACCACGTCGTCGTCGGGGTCGGCCAGGATCTCCCGGGCGGCCAGCACCGCGTGGGCGGTGCCGAGGCGCTCGGCCTGCGGGAAGACCCGGGCCCCAGGGGCGGCCCGCGCGATCTCGGCGGCGACGTCGTCGCGGCCGGGCTCGGCCACCACGGCGATCCGGCCCGCGCCCGCCGCCTGGACGGCGGCCAGGACGTGGCCGAGCATGCTGCGCCCGGCGATCCGGTGCAGCACCTTCGGCAGGTCCGAGCGCATCCGCGTGCCCTTCCCGGCCGCGAGCACGATGGCGGTGAGGCTGCGCGAGGGCGTTCCGGTCGGGGTCATCGCAGGTCCAGGCGTCGATCGAGGGCCACGACGGATGGGCCGGACGGGCGCCCGGCGCAACCCCGTCCGGGCCGATCAGCGCAGCGCCAGGGCGACGTGCTGGCTGGAGCCGTGGGCGAAACGCTCCCGGCGTCGCTCGATCGAGCTCGGGATCCGCAGGGATTCCCGGTACTTCGCCACCGTGCGCCGGGCGATGTCGACGCCCTCCCCGCGCAGCTTCTGCACCAGCGCGTCGTCGGACAGCACGTCGTCCGGCGTCTCGCCGTCGACGAGCTGCTTGATGCGGTGGCGCACCGCCTCGGAGGAGTGTGCGGCGGCGCCGGCCGCCCCGGGGATCGCCGCGGTGAAGAAGTACTTCATCTCCAGGGTCCCGCGGCTCGTGCCGATGGCCTTGTTGGAGGTGACCCGCGAGACGGTCGATTCGTGCATGCCGATCGCCTCGGCCACGGTCTTGAGGTTCAGCGGCCGCAGGTGGGTGACGCCGTGGACGAAGAACCCGTCCTGCTGGCGGACGATCTCGGTGGCGACTTTCAGGATGGTGCGGGCGCGCTGCTCCAGCGAGCGGGTCAGCCAGTTGGCGTTCTGGAGGGCCTCCGACAGGAAGGCCTTGTCGCCCTCCGCGGCGGCGTTGCGCGAGACGCGGGCGTAGTAGCTCTGGTTCACTAGAACCCGGGGCAGTGCCTCGCTGTTCAGCTCGACCAGCCAGGAGCCGTCCGGGGCGGCGCGCACGAACACGTCCGGGACTAGGACCTCGACGGCGCTCGACCCGAAGGCCCGGCCGGGCTTCGGATCCAGGCGGCGGATCTCGCCCAGCATGTCGACGAGATCCTCGTCGTCGACGCCGCAGAGCCGGCGCAGCGCCGCGAAGTCGCGCTTGGCCACGAGGTCCAGCCGCGAGACGAGCGCCTGCATCGCCGGGTCGAACCGGTCGCGCTCGCGCAGCTGGATCGCGAGGCACTCGGCAAGGTCGCGGGCCGCGATCCCGGGCGGGTCGAAGGTCTGGACCAGCGCCAGCATCCGGCCGACGAGGGCCGGGTCGGCTCCGAGCCGCTCGGCCACGCCCTCGACCGACTCGCGCAGGTAGCCGGCCTCGTCGACGGCGTCGATCAGGAAGCCGCCGATCAGCCGCTCGGCCGGCTCCCGGGTCGCGAGGTCGAGCTGGCCCGCGAGGTGCTCGCGCAGCGAGGTCTCGGCGGTGAGGGTCGCCTCGAAATCGGGCGCCTCGGCGTCGAAGCCGCCGCCGGTGCTGCCGTAGGGCGGCGGCGTCAGCGAGAGCATGTCGCCGCCGGACGCCTCGCGCGCCTGGACGGGGATCTCGTCGGGGAAGACGTTGTCGAGGCGCGTGTCGAAGTCGCTCTCGATCTCGCCGCGGCTCGGGTTGAGGTCGGCCGAGAGCCACGAGTCGGGCTCCGGCGCCTCGAAGCCGTCGGACCCCGCCTCATCGGCATGGCTGCCCGATTCGGCGGCATCGCCCACACCCGGCAGGTCCGGCTCGGCGCGCTCCAGCAGCGGGTTGCGTTCCAGCTCGGCCTCGACGTAGGCCGAGAGATCGAGGTGCGAGAGTTGGAGAAGCTTGATCGCCTGCAGGAGCTGCGGCGTCATCACCAGGGCCTGGCCCTGACGCACTTCCAGCCGTTGCACCAAACTCATGCGAGGCCCCGATGCCCTTCCGGCGCGGTTCGCCAGCCGGAGCCACGCTGCTCACGGCATGGTTCTTGCCTGCTCCGTCGCACTTTCTGTAACGCGATCCGACCCGCGCGTCAAAGCGCGACCGTGCACGCCGCTGTTGGCAAGTGCTCGGCGCTGCGGGACGCGCAGCGTTCCAGTCAGATCCCGATCCGCCGCCCGGCAGTCTGAGGGCAGATCTTAAAGGAAGGTTTGCGCAATCATCCGCGCGCATTTGCCAGGACATCCGAAATCCGCCGGCAAAGCTTTGTCTGGTTGCAGACGCTTCCCCCGCTAGATGCAATATCCGCTCGCTATTCCGTGTTGATCCGAGCATGGCTCGGGGGTGCGCCGCGGTTCCCGCACGAGAGCCGCTGCGCGGAGGTCGATTTCTGCGTACGCGTTTGCCGATGCCGCATCAGAACCGCCTTCTGGCCGCCCTATCCGAGGCGGACGGCGCACTGCTCGGGCCTCATCTGGAGGCGATCGACCTGCCCCTCGGCAAAGTGCTCGTCGAGCCGGCCGCCGCGATCCCGCACGCGGTCTTCATCGACACCGGCCTGTGCTCGGTGGTGTCGACTCTCGCCGAGGGCGGCCGGATCGAGGTCGGCCTGTTCGGACGCGACGGCATGGCCGCACCGGCGCTGCTGCTCGGAACCGACACGATCCCGTACCAGATTTTCATGCAGGTCGCAGGCCGAGGGCGCCGGATCTCCGTGCCGGCCCTGCGCGACGCCCTGAAATCCAGCCCGTCGATGCGCAACCTGCTGCTGCGCTACGTCCAGACCTTCCTGGTCCAGGTCGCCCAGACCGCGATCGCCAACGCGGGCGCGCCCGCCGAGGAGCGGCTCGCGCGGTGGCTCCTCATGTACCACGACCGGCAGGACGGCGACGACCTGTCGGTGACGCACGAGTTCCTGTCGATCATGCTCGGCGTGCGCCGCCCGACCGTCACGGTCGCGATCCACACTCTGGAGGGCGCCGGCCTGATCCGGGCCCGGCGCGGCCGGATCCGGGTCCTGAGCCGCACCCGCCTGGAGGAGGCCGCCGGCCAGACCTACGGCCCGGCCGAGGCCGAGTACGAGCGCCTGATCGGCCCGCTGCGGCGGCCTCAGAGCACGCTGGCGTAGGGGACTTCGGCCACCACCGCGCCGGCCTCGTCGGTGATGACGAAGGTGTCGGCGCGCCAGCCGCGCGGCGCGCCGTAGACGTGCGGCAGCCGGCGCATCTCGCGCAGGATGTCGCGAGCGAGGTGCTCGGCCGCCGTCCGATCGGGCAGATCGTCGCCCTCCCGATCGGCGATCAGCGTGCCGTGCCGCCGGACGTTGAGGAAGAAGCGGGGCAGGTGACATCCCCTTCGAGGATCGGCCAGCGGGGCCTTCGGGGCGCCCGCCGAAGACCGCGTGCCGCGCCATCGGGAACGGCGTCGCGGGCCTGAGCGGCGTGTCGGATCGGCGCGAACCACGCCGCGCGGGTTACCGGCCGCCGAGTGTCCGCCGAGACGGGCGGCCCGCGCAAGGGCAACCCGAGCGAGGGCAACCCGCGCGAGGGCGGCTGCGGCAGTTCGCGCACCGACGGGTACCGGGCCGACCGCGCCGGCCATATCGTACTTTCGTGCAGAGGGTTCGGGGCCGGATCAGTCCGGCCGCACGCGCGGCGTCTGTCCACACTCATACATTTTTCTGAGGGCGGGTGGATCGCGGCCCGCGCGGCCGCGTTCTTCGCGCGGTCGCCGCGGCGCGAGGATCCGGCGGCCCGTCGCGCGAGGCCGTGCGGCGCCCACACACAGGTTAACGACACCGCTCAGGTCGCGGCGCACGCTCCTCAGCTGGCCGTGAGGTTCTGCGCCATGCGCTACTTCACCGATTTCACCGACGACCGCGGCCTGTCCCTCGACGAGGAGGGGCTGCCCTTCGCCGATCGTCACGAGGCGTGCCTGTCGGCGACCGAGGCCCTGATCGAGGCCGTGCATGACCGGCTCCGCGTCCGGGCGGACCGACCGGCCCCCGGAGATGCCGGCCTGGTGCTGGAGGCGCGGGTCCGCGACGCGACCGGCAGCACGGTCTTCCGCGCCCGCCTTACCCTCGACCTGGACTGGCAGCCCTCCGACGGCTGAGCGCGGGCCCTACCAGCCGCAATTGGGGATCGGCGGCTGCGCTTTGGCCATGGCCGACTTCTCGATCGGCACCATCGCGCCCCAGGCGTATTTCTGGGCGTGGGGCGTGACGTTGGCGAAGAGGCAGCCGAGCTGGAAGTGGGTCGCGCCCATCTCGCCCGCGAAGCCCATGCAGTCCAGGAAGGTCCAGGTCTTCGGCACCGGGGTCATGGACCGCCAGCGCGGCATCGCCACGGGCGAGCAGACTTTGACCGCCCCGGTGCCGTCGTCGGCGTTGAGCGCGTCCCCCTGGCTCTGCGCCGCGGAGGGGGCGAGGCCGAGCAGGAGGATTGCCGCGAGAATCGCTCGGCCGGGGATCTGGGCGTGTCGGCTCATCGGGTCAGCGCATCGTCCACCACAGGGCCGCGAGGATCGCGAAGCCGAGAACGTTGTAGAGGATCGCCCAGATCCAGACACCCAGGACGGCGCGGCTCGGCTGCCGCGGTCGCGACCGGCCGGGGCGCAGGCGGTTCCGGTCCTCCGGAGTCGGCCAGATCGCCGCCCGGGGCGCCTTGAGGAGCCGCGTCAGCACCTCCGGGAGGTGCGGGCCGGGCGGTGTCTCGCCGGTCATGGCGGTCTCCGATGCGACGATGGGCGGGTCCGGGGCGGAACCGCCCGGAGCCGGACCGGTTCGGGCGACGGGCCGTCCGGCGACGACCGCCGCTCACAGTACCGTGCTGGGTGCCTGCGGGTAGTATTGGTAGGCCCAGGTCTCCGAGAGCAGCCTCTCCCCGGACTTCAGCTGCAGACGCATCTCCACCGGATCCGGACCCTCGGCGTAGACCTTGAGAAAGACCCGCCAGGGGCTCGGCTTGCCGTAGGGCGCCCAGGTGGCGCCGACTTCCTCCACGCTGCCGCGCGACAGGGTGAGCGCGACCGTGGCCTTCTCGGGATCGAGGCCCGACAGGGCCGCGCCCTCGAATTCCAGCACGAACTGCCGCACGAGGTTGGCCCGGCCCGGGCGTCTGTCGGCATCCGCGAGCCACGCGGCCTTGGTGGCCCGGGTCGCGACGCACCGGGCGAGGTCGGTGGCGACCGGCTCCTTGACGGTCCAGCGCAGCCGGTAGGCGAAGCTGCGGTCCGACCCGGCCTGCGGCGCGTCGTCCGGCACCCAGAGAGCGACGATGTTGTCGTCGGTCTCCTGATGGGTCGGGATCTCCACGAGCTGGACGCTGCCGCGGCCCCAGTCGCCCTGCGGCTCGACCCAGATGTCGGGACGGTTCTCCTCGAAGCCGTCGTCGATGTAGTTCTCGTAGGCGCGGTCGCGCTGGAGCAGGCCGAAGCCCTTCGGCGACCGGTCGGCGAAGGCGCTGACGCTGAGGCGGGGCGGGTTGTTGAGCGGCCGCCAGATCAGCTCGTCGGCGCCGGTCTGCATCAGCAGCCCGTCGGAATCGTGCACCTCGGGCCGCCAGTCGCTCGCGAGGAAGCGGCTCATGCCCTCCGAGTACCACAGCATCGAGGTCAGGGGCGCCATGCCGAACCGCTCGACCGCCTTGCGCATGTAGACCGTGCAGGCGACGTCGATGACGACGTGCGGCTCCTTCCGGGCGACGAACCGGTAGGCGCCGGTGAGGCTCCGGCCCTCGAGGAGCGCCAGCACGGTCACGGCGCCGTCCGCGGCCGGGCTGACGTAGAAGCGCGTGAAGACCGGGAATTCCTCGGTCTTCCCGGGCCCGGGCGCCGTGTCGATCGCGATGCCCCGGGCCGAGGCCCCGTACTGGGCTCCGTCCCCGGCGGCGCGGAAGTACGACGCGCCCAGGAAGGCCAGCCAGTCGCCGTCGTCGCCCGGCTGCCCGGCGGGCGCCTTCTGGAACCGGAACCCCGCGAAGCCCGCCCCGTCCGGAACGTCCTTGGCCGGGTTGCCCGGCGGGTAGGTGAACAGGTCGTGGCTGTAGAGCACCTCGCGGGCCTGCCCGCCCTCCAGGGCGTAGACCTTCACGGGATGGCGGAAGAAGTTGCCGAGGTGGAAGAAGGTCACCGGGTACGGGCTGTCGGCGAACAGGGCGTGGCCCGGCGGGTAGCGGATCTCCTGGAGCGGCCCGTAGGTCAGGGCGTCGAGGGCCGCCGAGGCGGGCGCCTCCGGGGGCGGCGCGTAGGGCCGGTCCCGCAGCGTCCGGGCGAGATCCTTCAGCCGGTCGAGGTCCATGGGCTCGGGCGGTGCGAGGCGCGGCCCGCCGCCGGCGGCCCGGGCGAGGCCGGGATACGGCGCGAGGGCGAGGAGCCCGATGGCGGTCAGGACGCGGCGCGTGATCAAGCTGGAACCCCCGGATTCGGTCGGGCCTCGCGACCCGCGCCGCCCTCTAGCCACGCCGGCGCGGCGGCGCAATTTCCCGGCCGCGGCTCAGCTCCGCGGACCGCAGTTGCCGGTGCTGCCGTCGGTCGTCCAGAGGTTGGCGCCGCCCCCCGGCGGGCACTGCCCCGGCAGCGCCAGGGTGATCAGCTTCGCAAAGGTGTTGGCCTCGTCCTCGCCGTAGCCGATCTCGCCGACCATGCGGCCGGTCCTGTCGAACAGCGCCACGGTGGCGGAATGCTCCATCGTGTAGTCGCCGTCCTTGGTCGGCACGCGCTTGTAGGCGACGTGGTAGGCGTCGGCCATGCGGGCGACCTGCTGCGGCGTGCCGACGAAGCCGCGGATCCGCGGATCGAACGAGGCCAGGTACGCCCGCAGGGTGTCGGGCGTGTCCCGCTCCGGGTCGAGGGTGACGAAGACGACGTTGAGGCGATCCGCGTCGCGGCCCATCCGGCCGAGGGCCGACGCCAGGGTCGCGAGCGTGGTCGGGCAGACGTCCGGGCAGTGGGTGAAGCCGAAGAACAGGACGGACGGCTTGCCGCGGAGATCGGCCTGGGTCACCGGGCGGCCGTCGAGATCCGCCATCGTGAACGGGCCGCCGACCTTCCGGGAATGGCTGAACCGCGATCCCTGCTGGAGGACGATCGCCCCGGTGCCGGTAGCGATCACGGCGACGAGGGCGGCGGAGGCGATGAGGGCGAGAGGGCTCGGTGCCATGCTGTGACCTGCGACGGCGCGTCGGGGTGGCCGGTATCGATGCCGCCAATATGGGGTCCGTGTCGACAGGCGTGAGGCCGCGGCCTCCCGTGCGGGGCCGGACCTGGAGAGGCGACGACGTCAGGAACACGCCTGGGAGCGGCCGGTTGGCCAGGGTACGGGCGCTCGCGCCATCCGGCGCCGGGACACTCGGGCCGCGGGCCCGACCGTCCCCTCCGCGACCGTGCACGGGAGCCGCCCCAGATGGCCCAGCAGATCCCCGTCGACCCGCAGGCCCGGGCCGACGATCCCCGCCGCGACGCCGAGCGGGACGACGCCACCCACGCCATCGCCGATGACGTCGCCTATCAGCGCCACGTCCTGGTCAACGTCGTGTTCGTGGGGCCCCCCGGCGCGGGCGACCGGGGTTGGGTCCTGATCGACGCCGGCGTGATGGGCGCGAAGCGCGGGATCGAGGCCGCGGCCCGGGCCCGCTTCGGCGAAGGCGCCCGGCCGGCCGCGATCGTCCTGACCCATGGCCATTTCGACCATGTCGGCGTCCTGGAGGACCTCGCGGAGGACTGGGACGTCCCGGTCTACGTGCACGCCCTGGAGCGGCCCTATCTCGACGGCAGCGCCGCCTACCCGACGCCGGATCCGAGCGTCGGCGGCGGGCTCCTCGGCCGCCTGTCGCCGCTGTTCCCGACGAGCCCGGTCGACGTCTCAGGGCGGCTCCGCCTCCTGCCGGAGGACGGTTCGGTGCCGCCCCTGCCCGGCTGGCGCTGGATCCACACGCCCGGCCACGCGCCGGGCCACGTCTCGCTCTGGCGCGAATCCGACCGGACGCTGATCGCGGGCGACGCCTTCATCACCACGGCGCAGGAATCCGCCTACGCGGTCGCGACGCAGGCGCCGGAGTTGCACGGGCCGCCGATGTACCTGACGATCGACTGGCCGGCGGCGCGCGCGTCGGTGCGGGCGCTCGCCGCGCTCGCCCCGGAGCGGGTTATCACCGGACACGGCCGGCCGCTCCAGGGCGCCGAGATGCGCCGCGCCCTCGACGCCCTGGCGGCGGACTTCGACCGGGTCGCGGTGCCGGAGACGGGCCGGTTCGTGGAGCACCCGCTCGGGGCCGCCGACGGCTCCGCCTACAGGGCGCCGCGCTGACCGACGTGATGCGGCCGCGCGGGCGGAATCCCGCGCCTCACGAGGCCCGCGCGAGATCCTGGAACGGGGCCGGGGATCGCACGGCGGCGAGCACGCCGTCCATCTCGGCCTTCGGCATGGCGTGGCCGAACAGGTAGCCCTGGCCGAAATGGCAGCCCTGTTCGGAGAGCCAGTCGAGGCTGGCGTCGGTCTCGATCCCCTCGGCGGTGGTGGAGAGGCCGAGGCTCGCCCCGAGCTTGATGATGGCGTCGACGAGCTTCGCCCGCTCGTCGCTCATCGTGATGGCGTCGACGTAGCTGCGGTCGATCTTCAGCTTGTCGAACTTCAGTTCGCGCAGGTGGTACAGGCTGGAATAGCCGGTTCCGAAATCGTCCAGCGCGATGCGCACGCCGAGTTCGCGCAGCGACAGCAGGGTCGTCCGGGTCGCCTCCAGGTCCTGGATCAGGGCGCTCTCGGTGATCTCGACCTCCAGGCGCTGCGGCGGGAAGCCGGTCTCGGTCAGGATCCCGAGGATGCGCTGGGCGAGCCACGCGTCCTGGAACTGCTGCGGGGCGATGTTCACCGCGAGGATCAGGTGCGGCGGCCAGGCCCGGGCATCCAGGCAGGCGCGGCGGATCAGGCTGTAGCTGAGATCCGCGATCATCCCGGTCTCCTCGGCCACCGGGATGAACTCGCTCGGGCCCACCACCCCGCGCGTCGGGTGGCGCCAGCGCGCCAGGACCTCGACCCCGACGATCTCCTTCTCGGGGAGCGACACCACCGGCTGGTAGAAGGGCTCGATCGCGCCCGTCTCGATGGCGAGGCGAAGTTCCGTCTCCATGCGGGCGCGGGCGCGCAGCTCCGCGTCCATGGCGCTGCGGAAGAAGCGGACATTGCCGCGCCCGTCCTTCTTGCCCTGGTACATGGCGAGGTCGGCCGCGTGCAGGATCGCGGCGGCGTCCCCGTGCTCGGCCGACACCGCGGCGACGCCGACTGTGGCCCCGACCTTCAGGTCGTTCTGGCTCCACGTCACCGGCTCGGCGATGCGCGCGATGACCGCCTGGGCGAGGCGCCGCAGCGCCTCGCTCTCGTAGCGGAGCGGGACCAGCATGGCGAACTCGTCGCCGCCCAGACGGGCCGCCAGGCCGCCCGACGGCACGAGCTGCTGCAGACGCTCGGCCACGGCGCACAGGACCGCATTCCCGGCCGCGTGGCCGTAGAGGTCGTTGACCGGCTTGAACCGGTCGAGGTCGATGAGGAGCACCGCCGCGTCCGCGGCGCCCGGCGCGTGCGCCCGTTCCACGGCGTCGATGAAGCGGCGACGGTTCGCCAGACCGGTCAGCCCGTCGTGCCGGGCGATCGCCTCGGCCTGCGCGGCGGCGGCGGCGCGCTCGAGCATGAGCCGCCGGAGGATGATCGATTTGCGGATGCTGGCGCCCCACTGCGCCACGCCCATGCAGGCGGCGAGCAGCAGCAGGTCCGTGAGGTTGTAGGTGGCGACGACGCTGTTCAGATACGCGAAGGTCCCGAGCGTGACGCCGACGAACCAGATCCCGACGCCGATCACGAGGAGGCACAGGGTCTCGTACAGCTCGCCGCGGCCCCAGGCTCTCGACGTCTCGATCGGCATGGTCAGGACCCGGTTTCCAACGTCAGAGCGAAGCATGCCGTCCGCTCACGCGCTGTAGATCAGCTCCGGACGCGGCAGCTTCTCTACATCTTTACGGGTCTTTGTCTTGGTTTAATTTGGATTAAATCGCGCCGCCACGCTGCGCGCGGCTCGGGGGCGCCGGTATGTTCCGTCGCGGTAAGAGATGGACAGGGCCGCGCCGTCACGCCTCGTCGACGGCGTCCGGACGCTGCGCGGCCGAGCGGCTCTCCTGGAGGGTGGCGGCGGCCTTGACGATCGACAGGATCCCGCCGCGGGTCGTCTCGTCGGTGATGCTGGTGAAGGCCAGGACGAGTTCCATGACCTTCGGATCCTCGAACAGGGCCGCGGGTCCGACGCGTCCGCCGCCGTTGTCCCGCGGATCCGCGAAGAACGTGTCCACCGGCACCCTCAGCAGGTCGGCGATGGCCTGAAGACGCCCTGCGCCGATGCGGTTGCGCCCCTTCTCGTACTTCTGAACCTGCTGGAAGCTGACGCCGATGGCCTGACCGAGATCGGTCTGGCTCAGGCCCTGTGCCACGCGGAGCGCCGCGATGCGGCCGCCGATCGAGCGATCGGTCTCGGTGGCGGACTTGGGCTTCGGGGAGGACGACATCGAACGGAAACCTTCAGCATGCGGGATGAGTGGCACTTACCCAGAGTCGCGGAAAAAAACACAACCGAAAACTGCTTAGCGCACCAATAAGTTGCGCAATTCCTAGTTGCACTGGACGCATGGCTTGGCTGTTGGTTGTACGCCCAGGGACGGTGAAACCGCAATGGTCAACTGTATCCGTGACGCAGCGCACAGACGGTTTCCCTCCTGCGCCTGTCTTCGCCGGCTACGGCAGCCTCTCAGTCGCCGTGCGCGACGATACATCGGAGATCGGTCGAAGGGGTGGTAAAGTACCGAGGCCTCCGATCGTCGTGGCGGACGGTGACGGATATGTGATGCGGCCGGCATTGTGATGGGACTGCGGCCGCGGGTCTCCATCAAGACATCGGCGATGCAATTCACCGGCGCGAATGTCGCGGCCGGTGGGACACACACCCCTGTTTCCGACATCGGGCCGCGTCTATCGCCGGCCTAAACACTTTAAGTCCCGGTCGAGAAAATCTATGAAATGATGTATTCACCGGCCAGGCTCGACGGTAGAGTCGGTCTCCCATCACAGCGCCCTCGTCGATGACCGACCTTCTCGTCACCCTCCAGGAGCCAGCCGAACCCGCCGGGCAGGCCGGGCCGGGATCCGAGACGTCGGCCCTGCGCGCGCATATCGCGCGGATTCTGCGCAGGCTGCCTCCCGCCAAGGCGACGAAGACGACCTGACCTCGACCGCCGGGAACGGCGCCGCGACCTGCCCGGACGGATCATCCGCTCGGGACGGGCGCCCGGTCCGGACGCCCCTCCTAGGCGACGGCCTCCAGCGGCTGCGGCCGGGCGCGGACGCGATCGAGGATGTCGAGGGTGCGGATGCTGTCCGCGAGCGGCATGATCGGGCTCTCGCGGGCGCCGGCGAGCAGGCAGCGATGCACCTCGTCGATCTGATGCCGCAGCCCGAACCCGAGGTACGGCGTCGGGATCAGCGCGACGCGGCGGAAGTCCAGCGGCTGCAGGAGGCGTTTCGCGAAGGCCAGTCGGTCGACGGCCTGGCGGCGCGGCGGGGCACGGTCGGCGGGCGCCGGCGCGGCGGCGGTGCGCACGCGCGTGAGGAAGGGCGGGCACAGGAACTGCCGGTGCAGGTGGATGCGGCCGCGCGTGCCGACGATCACGGCGGCGTTGTCGGCCTCTCCGGTCGAGCCGCAGCTCAGGGTCGCGGTCCTGGCGTTCCAGCCGAGCGCGAGCGCGGCCTGCTGCGCCGCCGCACCGCCCCGATCGAGGCCGACGCCCGAGACCTCCGTGGGTGCGCCGAACAGGTGGAGCGCCAGCGACACGGGGTAGACCCCGAGATCGAGGATCACCCCGCCTTCGGCCGGATCGTCCGTCCGTCCGGGCGGGTTCAACGCGCGGGGGAAGAACAGGCGGGCGTCGAGATGCAGGGGATCGCCGATCTCTCCCGCCTCCAGCATCGCCTTAGCCCGCACGACGCCGGGCGTGAAGCGCATCCACATCGCTTCCATGCAGAAGACGCCCTTCCGCCGCGCCGCCTCCGCGATGCGCCGCGCCTGCCCGCCCGAGAGCGCGATCGGCTTCTCGATCAGGACCGACTTGCCGGCCTCGATGCAGGCCAGCGCGCTGTCCATGTGGTCGCTGTTGGGCGTGGCGATGTAGACGACGTCGATATCCGGCCGCGCGGCCAGGGCCTCGACGCCGGCGACGGCGGCCGGCGCGCCGGACGCCTGAGAGAAGGCCGCGGCGAAGGCCTGGGCGCTCCCCGTGCTCCGCGCCCCGACGGCTGTGAGGCGCGCGTCCGGCCGCCCGAGAAGGTCGCTGACGAAGCGCTGGGCGATGACCCCGGTGCCGAGGACGCCCCACGAGACGGTCTGTGCCATGGCTAGAACCTGGATCTCAGCTGGATCACGGCGCCGCCGCCGGCATTCTGCATGGCGAGCGCGATCTCGGTGATGTGCAGCACGAACCGCGCCGGGAGCGGCGCCGGAACGCCCGCCCGGATCGCCGCGGCCTGGGCCGCGGGTCCGCGGGCGAAATCCATCTGCGACGGGTAGCTGGGCAGCTTGCCCCCGAAGCGGGGAGTCGGCAGCTTCCGACCGAGGAAGATCCGCCCGGGCAGGTAGCGCTGGATCCGGTGCAGCAGCCGGCCGAGCCGCCCGGGCGCCTCGCCGCTCGGCGAACGGAGATAGACCGGGCCCTGGCTGGCCCACGAATCGGTCACGGTCAGGACGCCCCGGTCGCCGATGATGTGCAGGGAGCGGTCCTGCGGCGCGACGAGGCCGCAGGTGATCCGCGCGACGACGCCGGATCGGAACTCCAGGCACGCTGTCGAGAAGTCGTTGGCGACCGAGTCCGGGGGCTGGCCGGTGCCCTTGTCTGGGTACAGGCGCGACGCGAAGGCAGTCATGCGCTCGACCGGGCCGAACATCAGGCTCATCCAGGTCAGGTAGTAGCCGGCGTGCTCCAGGGTGCAGCCGACCCGGTACTCGTCCTCGGCCGGCCAGGGGGCGCCGGTCACGCTCCGCCATTCATGCACCGGCTCCTGGAACACCGGCCCGTCCTCCAACTCGGCGTAGACGAGCCGGACCGACCCGACCTGGCCGGACGCGACGGCCTCCCGCACGGTCGCGCCCGCCTCGCCCAGGATGCTCGCGGGCGCGCCGCTCAGCGAGAGGCCCTTCGCCTCGGCGAGTTCCACCAGCGCTTCGGCCTGGGCGTACTCCATGGCGAGCGGCTTCTCGGAGTAGACGTGCTTGCCGGCCTCCAGGGCGGCCTTGGTCACGACGTAGTGACTGTGCGGGTTGGTCAGATTCAGGATGAGGCCGATCTCCGGCTCGGCGAGCAAGGCCTCGAGGCTGTCGAAGGCGCGGGCGTTGTAGTGACGGCAGAAGACGGCGCGCCGCTCCGGGTCCCGGTCGTAGACGCCGGCGAGGCGCAGTTCGGGGTGGTTCACGAGGGTCGTCATGTAGAAGTCGGCGACGTAACCGCAGCCGACGATCCCGATCTGCATCTCTGTCCCTGAAGGTCATCCGCACCGGATTCGGGTCGTAGCGGCAGCGCTCCGTTCCGCGCCTTCATCCATTGGGCGTAGGATCGACGCGCCGAGAGCTCAGCGACGCTCTCCGGCGCCCGAATTCGGCGCCCATGTCTCGGCAGTACACGGCGCTCGGGCCGCAGGCGCTGACGCTATTCGGTCGAACGCGCGTTTAACGCTCCGTTTACCGTACGGTCCGACAGTTCCGGTGCAACCGGAGCCCCGTGGACAGCCATGCTCGATGTCGCCTTCTGGTGGTGTGTGGCCGTGGCTTTGACCGGATCGGTCGGCCTCGTCGGCCTGGCCATCGTCGCCGGCCGGAGCGGCCGCTCGCAGCCGCGCGGCCTCAAGCTTACCCGGACCGAGCCCCTCGTGCTCCGTCACTTCGGGCGCGCGTAGGTCGGCATTCGACCGGCACCGGCCGAGTATCCGGCGTCTCAGATCTTTAAGTTCGCGGTCGGGTCGGGTTCCCGCCGGGAAGATCCGTCGTGCCCAGGTCGCGCGAGGATCCCTGACCCTCAACCGGTTCACCCCGGTCGACGTAGCCGTCGGGCACCACCGCCTGGGATCCCTTCGATGGAAGGCGGGTCGGGATCGGGCCGGTCGCGGTCACCGGAACGGACGTAACCGAGGTCGTCGACGGCAGGATCGCGTGCCTCCGGGTGCCGCTCGACCCGCCGACCGGTCGGGCTTGCCACGGTGCGACATCACCGTTTCCGCGGGTTCGATCTCAGGTGAGCCGCTTCCCTTCGCGGCGCCGGACGCTGCCGGTGTCACGTCAGGGACAGCGATCGAGGTCTGGCCGCCTCACGATCTCACCCGGAGCACGATCTTGCCTCCGAGCCGACCCTCCTCGGAGCGCGCGTGGGCGCTGGCGACCTCGTCGAGGGGAAACTCCAGGCCGACTCGCGGCACCACGAGGCCGCGCTCGAGGAGGCGCGTCACGGCGTCGAGCTTGCGGCCGTCCTGGCGCGAGAAGACGAAGTGGTAGGTGGCGTTCCGGCCCCAAGCGTCGATGAGGTTCTGAGGCGTCGCGGTGTCGACCAGGGTGACGACGCGCCCGTCCTCGCGGAGGATGCGCGGGGAGCGCGCGAGCGTGTCGCGGCCGATCGTGTCCAGGACGACGTCGACGCCCCTGCCCTCGGTCAGGCGATCGACGGCGTCTACATAGTCCTCGCGCTCGAAATCGATGACGGCGGAGGCGCCGAGCCGCTCGACGCGCGCCACGTCGCTGCCGCGCGCCGTCGCCAGGACCCGTGCCCCGATGGCCTTCGCGACCTGGACGGCGATCGCCCCGACGCCCCCGGCACCGCCGTGGACGAGGACGGTCTCTGTGACCTGCAATCGGGCCCGCTCGACCAGCCCTTCCCAGACGGTCACGCCGACGAGGCTGACGCTCGCGGCCTCGGAATGGGTGAGGTTGACCGGCTTGCGCGCGACGATGCCGGCATCCGCGACGTGGTACTCAGCGTACGATCCCGGACCGCCGAAGATCCGCGGCGTGTAATAGACCTCATCCCCCGCGCGGAACTCGGTCACGTCGGATCCGACCTGGTCGACGACGCCGGACACGTCGTGCCCGATGATGGCCGGCAGCGCGACCTGAGCGGCGTAGTCGCCGCGGCGGATCTGGCCGTCGAGCGGGTTGATCGACGTGGCATGCACGGCCACGCGGACCTGCCGGGGTCCCGGCCGAGGGTCTGGCAGCTCCCGGAGCTCGAAGCTGTCCGGCCCCCCGAACTTCGTCAACACCATCGCCTTCAAGAGAGCCTCCCGTCCTGACCGGCCAACCTTGTGTCAGCCGGGCTGCGGGATGACGAACGCGTTCTCCTCACGAGGCCGATGAGCTACGTTCAGCCATGACGATGCGGAGATCGCTTCCTCCCCTCGCGGCGCTCCGGGCCTTCGAGGCGGCCGGGCGCCGCCTGAGCTTCCGCGCTGCCGCCGACGAGCTGGGTGTCACGGCGACCGCCATCAGTCATCAGATCCGGCTTCTCGAGCAGACCCTGGGGCTGCGTCTCTTCCACCGCGAGACGCGCCGGGTCCGGCTGACCGCCGAGGGCACCGTTCTCCTGCCCGTGCTGCGCGACGGTTTCGACGCGTTCGCCCGAGCCATCGATGAGATCCGCGGCCGGCACGCGGCCGGCGTTCTCACGCTCTCGGCCCCGACCGCCTTCGTGGCGAAGTGGCTCGTGCCCCGGCTCGCCGACTTCCGGGCCGCGCATCCCGGTTGCGATCTGCGACTGCACGCGTCCGACAGCTTGGTCGACTTCGCCCGCGACGGCGTGGACGTCGCCGTCCGATACGGGCCCGGTCCCTATCCCGGCCTCGACGCGCACAGGCTGGTGGTCGACCGGGTCGCACCCGCTTGCAGTCCGCGTCTCGCCATTCGATCCGAGAGCGATCTGGCCCGCCACCCCCTGCTGCACTTCGAGTGGCCCGACCTGACCGACGAGACGCCGACCTGGCCGGCCTGGCTGCGGAAGGCCGGGATCACCGATATCGATGGCGGTGCGGGCATCCGCTTCAGCGACGAAGGTCACGTCATCCAGGCCGCGATCGCCGGTCAGGGCATAGCGCTGGTCTCGGTCGTACTGACCGCCGACGACCTAGCGAGCGGCACGCTGACTCAACCCTTCGGCCCCGTCCTCGACGCGCACCCCTACTGGGTCGTCCACCCGCGACATCCGGCCCAGGCGGGACGCGTCGGGGTGCTGATCGACTGGCTGCGCAACGCAGCCATCCGGTGACGCAGGACCATGTGGCGAGGTCTGTATGACGGTTCGCGAGCGGCCATCCGTCGGCGGTTCGGAAATCTTTGTTCGGGGCGGGACCCGGCATCTCGACCATGAGGTGGCGACCGTCCGAAGCGTTGGCCCAAACTCCCTGCTCGATCGCAGTGCTCGTCGTGGAGCGTAATTTTTGCCGATCGCCGGTAAATCTCGGCGTCATAGCAAGCCTAAACCCAGTGTCCGGTAAAACCGAAGCTTAAGTCAGAATGACAGGCGATGCTGTGTCGTAAAGGCGTGGATGAAGACGTTCGACGGGACCTGTTGCAAGCCCGCCAAGGCGGTCAACGACGAAGGAGTGCGAATCTGAGATCTTTCGCGATCGATCGCCATCGTGGACGGCCGTTGTGAACCGCCCGATAGGTTCCACCGGCGACACGTGCCGACAGGCCCTGGAGTGCCTCCAGGCGCGTCTCAGTTCGATAGATCGCTTCGCGCTTCTCGAGCTGGTCAAGCGCGCTGCGAAAGAAAGCGGCCGCCCTTGCCCGATCGAAGAGTGGAAAATGCTCAGCCGTCGCTTCCGGAAGCCGCTCGACGATATCGATCATGGCGGTCGTGGCTTCCCTGTAGGGATCCAAGCCCCCAGCTACCGTCCTCCGACCCGCGCTCCGCTCGCGCTCACCGTTTCCGAACAGATTATGGGCGTGCTGCCGATAGCGGACCAGGGGTACATCGATCTCGACGGTCTGACCGACGACTTGCGCCAGGAACATTACCCAACGGTCGTGAGCGATCATCTCGCTGGGGACAATGAAATCGATAAAACGGTCATCGACATCCCACAGATCCAAGAGTTCTCGTCGAAAGACGATCGAAAATCCGAAGAACGTCAACCACGGATCGTAGGTGAGCGGTTTTCTGAGGCCGGTACGATGAATGCCTTGCCGAAAGACGCCAAGCTCGCGATTGTTGGAGTCGATAGTGATGGCCGTATGGGCGATCATCGAGACGCTGCGATCGTCCAGATAGGGTGAGCAAAACTCGATCTTCTTCGTGTCCCAGATATCGTCCTGATCGCAGAAGGCGACGAATTTTCCACGCGCCAACCGAGCGGCTCTCAAGAAATTGCTTCGAAAGCCGAGCGCGGGCACGTTCTCATGGATTTTGAACTCGGTTGCGCTGCCGCAAGAGAGATTTCGGACAATTTCTAGCGTGTCATCCGTAGATGCATCGTCGGAAACGATGATCTCAAGAGGATGTACTGTTTGCCCGACGAGAGTTTCAAGCTGTTCGCGGATAATTCTCGATCCGTTATGCGTGGCAAGAACAACAGAAACACCATGTTCATATCGCATGATGATGTCCTGACGAAACGGATTGCTATCTTCTGCGGTCGGAGCAACAATCAGACCATCTCTCGGTCACGGGTGGCCTCTCGAGTTCTTGCTATCGGGTGAGCGCGTATTCATTTGGGGCCACAGTCTTAATCGAACGGATTTGGATGAAAATAAATAAACGTAGCTGTGGCGGCCGAAGCAGATATTCTGCTCCCTTCTTCCGGTAAGATGCCGACCAAGAACGTCTTTCTTAAACTCGAGAGTGGCGCTTTGCGCCGACGCGGAGGCTGTTGATTTATCATCTTAGTCGTCGGTACTGTCTATAGCCTTCGCCACAAAAAGCAAGAGCGCTAATGAAGTTCTTGTTCTGCACGTTCCGATCATTGACCTGTACCCGCCGGGGGCCGGAAGGGATATCGACGCGGCCGGATGACGGCGTGCGCTCCGACAGATCCGCGACGCCGAAGCTGACCGGCGGGAATCCACGCCACGTTGCCGATTCGCAAGCTACCCAACCCAGGCGTTCGGAGAGCGGTCGTTGCCTGCCGAAAGCCGCCACTTATCGATCGTCCAGCAACCTCGGATTGAAGGCGCGGTTGGCATTCCACTAAGGAATCCCATTCGCCCCGTGGTCTCGGTAGCCGGATCGAGCGAGAAGGCGATCATGATAGGCCGAGACGGCGGGATAGCTCGGGCGCTCCATTGGCGTCATGCGCCAACGGTTTACGGACAAGCCGAGAACGACATCCGCCAACGTGAAGGCTCCTCCGGTCACATAAGCTCCGGTTGAGGAGAGATGGTGGTCAAGGATCCCCATATTCGCGTTCCAGGCCTCGACCCCCGCCACTATCCGGTCTGGATCGGCGTAGGCCGGATCACGACGAACGAGGCCGAGGAAAGCCGCCCGCCAAGACGCGTTCAACTCGGTCGCTTGCCAGTCCATCCATTGTTCAACCAGAGCGCGTCCACGTGGGTCAGCAGGGAGCAGATCCGTCCGAGTGGCGCTCGCAGCGAGGTAGCGGCAGATCGTATTTGACTCCCACAAGGCCCCTGCCGCGTCTTCAATCACGGGCACGAGGCCGTTCGGGTTGCGAGCCAGAAATTCCGGGGTATCCGTTGCTTGGAAACCGCTGCCGTAGTCCTGGCGATCGTAATCCAATCCGATCTCGGCACAGGTCCAAAGCACCTTGCGAACATTGATCGAACTGGCCTTGCCGAGAATGCGGATCATGGGAGCGGGTTAGCCAACGCTGGAATGATGAAGAGACGGCCACAGAGGGCGTGGTTGCATCTTCCACCCGCGGAGTTAACCGCCCTTGTCTCAAGTGCGCAAAGCGGATGCAGCGAGCGACCTCGAGAGGATCTCGAGCGATGTCTACGGCTACGCCCGCTTCGATGCGTCCACAATCCAGATGCGGTCGGGCAGGGAACCATTCATCTGAGACGTTGGGGAGAGCCATGCGCGGCGGCAGAAGCTGGCCGAAAGATGCCGGTCTGCTCCGGAGTGAAACTGCCGGAAAAGCCGACACCTCCTGTCGCGCGTCGTCAGAACACCGCGTGGTCGCCGCGCTCGGCGACCGCCTCGCCACGGACCACGCGCGCATAGTAGTCGAAGAGCGTCTCCGATCCCGTCGACGGAGTGGCCTGGGCATCGTATCGCCCGGTCGCCGGGTCCAGGACGAGCATGGACTCCGTCGCGTAGTAGCGCCCGATCCGCGCGAGTTCGGCCTTGGCGGCCAGGGCCGGCACCCATCGGCCCATCGTCGTCAGAACGGCGACGATCGCGTCCAGCAGCACGACCGGAATGTGCGTGAAGCGCGGTTCGCGCCCCAGAAGGGCGAAGAGCCGCTCGCCCTGCGCGCGCGGCGTGATCGCCTCGCCCGGGCCGCCGATCGGCAGAACGCGATTGCGGCGGTCCCCATCGTCGAGGCAGTCCGCGAGATAGCGGCCAAGGTCGTCGTCGCTGATCGGCTTGCAGGCCGTCAAGGTCCCGTCCCCGAACACCAGAAATGGCTTGCCGCGTTTCACGCGTTCGATCTGTCCCGAGAGCGATTTGAAGAAGGCGGTGGGCCGAACGATCGTGTAGTCGAGCCCCGATGCGATCAGCTCTGCCTCGAAGGCGCGCTTGGCGTGCTGAAAAGCGAGGATCGGCTTCTGGACGCAGATCGCCGACAGAAGCACGACATGCGTGACGCCGGCCGTCCGGCCCGCGTGCAAGGCCTCGACCTGCGCGCCGTAATCGATCGCCCAGGCATCGTCGGGCAGCCCCGTGCGCGAGGCGAGGCACGACACCAGGGCGTCGAAGCGTTCGCCGCGGACACCGTCGCGCGCCAGCGACACCGTGTCGGTCAGATCCACGATGCGCGCGGTAGCGCCTGAGGGGATTGCGGTTTCGGCAGGGCGCCTGACGAGGCAGACGACCTCGTGGCCGCGCGAGACCAGTGCCCGAACCGTTGCCCGGCCGATTGTGCCGGTCGCTCCCAGGAAGAGGACACGGCGCGGCCTCACACCGTCCGGTCGATCCGCTTTCATGATCGCTTCATCACGACGTTCAACCATCCTAACGCGACGGCGACGCTTGCGCTGCCCCGTCGAACGGCGAAAGAGAAGATACGACGGGATTGGCAGAATGATCCGCGTCAATCTTGACGTTCAGCTGCGCGAGACCGCCTGTCCAGTGTCGACCCTTGGCCTGAGGTGGCTTCCGCTCTCCACCCCAGGCAGTCGCGAAGCCGGACGGTGCGCACCCTGTGAGTGCGCAACCGGCAGTTCGCTCACTTGCGTCGCGCAACGCGGGGTGCGCAACGCGAACTTGCCGGCGCCCTCCCTGACGAGCCCGCGCTACGCCGCAGGAAGGTGGCGGGCGGGTTCGGCACGCGCCAGCGGGGCAGTTCCAGCGCGCCTTCGAGGAACTGTCGGCCGCGGACAGGACGCCGGCGCGGGCCGGGAGCGGGGTGGCGAAGAAGGCCGAGAATCTGGCCAAGCGGATGCCGGACGCCGGATGCCGGGCGCAGCGGCGCCGAAGGTGGTGGCCGGCGGTGAGACCGGCGAGGCGGAGAGCGTCACGATTTCCGGTCAGTGGGGTACAGATCCCCGACGACGTCGCCGACAGCCTGCAGGGCTGATCGTTAGCCGCGCCCCTCGGCCGCGAACCCCCAGACCGGCCGTCTCGAGAACGGTCTCTTCGTCTCGCGATCGGCTTCGAGCCGGTCAACGCGAGGGCGATTCGAACGGCACCACCGTCGCCATAGGCTGAACGATTCCGGTCGTCGCTACACTGACCGGTCGACCAAATGTCTGTGCCCAACTCAACTGAATGACGCTGATTCTTTCTTGTCCGACAGATCGTCTCCGAGATATCTCACTACGTCGACGTTTAGAGAAGCCGATCCAGCGCACGACCGGATGCGCGCACTTGTCGCGTGAACCAAGCGATTGCCCGATTTGATACCGAACGCGGGTCGAGCACTTGCACTTTTGTCTCACGAAGCACATGGAATGCGGTTCCCTCCGGCAGCAGTGAGGGGCCACTGCAGAATTCAGCCGGACGAGCTGGATCTATATTTCCATACGCTGAGCCTCGATGTCGGCCAGATGATAATTCAGTAATGATTTACCCGTCGATGATGATATAACATTGTTCGATTGAGCTGGAATCGCGGCCAATGCGCGGGCCTGCAACTAAATAACGTGGCGTGGTGATACATTCGAGCGCGAATGGTGGTCTCGCACAGGCGAAATGCTCGACGGTCCCGCGACGAACTCTTTATTTCTGGACCAGCGAGACGCCTGCTCAGATCAGTCACCCTCGGGGTGCACCGGGATGCGCACCGCCGTTGCTGTCCCCCTCGATAGCGCTGTCGCCGAGGGAACAGGCTGCGGGTGAGGTCAGGCTGACCGGTTTTTATCGCTGCGGGCTGATCCCAGCGTTTGCCGATCGGCCGCGTTTCGGTCACCGACGGCGACACCGGGGTGATCTGCCGGACCCGCATCCGCCGTCGGACTGGAAGCGTGCCGAGTGCGCCAGTGGCGTCGAGACCGGCCGGAAATGGAGAAGCCCGCGGCGCCCGCGGCAGCGCTCACGCGGGCTGTCTGCGCGATCGAGGGCGACATCCCGCGCGAGGGCGACGAGATCGACCGGCTTCCCGGAAGCAGGGACTACGACCGGACCGTGATCGACACGGGCTCCGGCGAGCGCTTACTCTGCCGCGAGGTCGAGGCCGCGGGCTGGCGAGCGGCGCGCGGGTGATGGACGCGCCCGTCCCTGAACTTCCCTCGACATCAACCGTTCCTGTGCCACAGCAATCGCAGGGACGACTTCATGACTCGCACGCTCGCGGCGCTCGCAGGAGCCTTGTCCATCGCCCTGGCCGCGCCGGTCTCAGCGCAAACGGTGACGGGCGGCGCTGGAAACACCGGGGTCGCCCCGCCGGCGACAACCGGAGGTGCCGGCCCGGGTGCCCGGGATCTCGGACCGAGCCCGGTCACCCGTGGAAATGAGGCCAACCCGAGCAACTCGTCGATCCCGGGCACGACGCCGGGCGTCAACATTGGCGGCACCCCCACGAGTGGGCCGCCCGGCACTGGCGGCACGTCGGGCGGCCCGTCCCTCGGTCGGTAAGTCCGCTCGGCCCCGCCCCGATCTGCTCACGGGGCGGGGGAGCGCCTGATCTCACCAGCGTGTGAGCCGAGCCGATACGCAACGCGGCCCGGCGGCAGGTTCGCGGCCCGCGGTTACCGGGTGGTATCCCATGCACCGAAAGCAAGTTTTAAGATTACCGTTCTATATGTCTGACATCGCATGGCGTTCCGATGTTGACCATGACCCTCGCGCTGTTGGCCGTCCTGATTGCCGGGGCGCTGTGTCTCGGAATGATCTCCGCGTTCCTGCCGTTTCAGCGTCCGCGCGAGGAGATCGAGTTGGCAGAGTTCACCGACGACGAATTCTTCGACATCGGCGGCCCGATCATCGATTTGCAGGCGACGCGCTAAGGGCGCTCGACACCGACTCGCCATTCATCGGTCGGCGGGGCATCGAGAGGCGCGCCACGGCGCGCCGGGCAGGTCAAAGCGAGAGGTGCTTCGTGGACCCCCAGCCATTCACCATCGACACCGAGGCCCAGGCTCAGACGTACCTGACCGATCTCCTCAACAATCCGAAGAACCGGTCGATGAGCGAGATCGCGAGACACTGCGCCCTGCGAGTCCGCAATCCGAAGATCAAGGCGTTCTTTCTGACCGAGGGCGCGAAGATGCTCGCCGAGATGAAGGCCTAGGGGCGAGACAAGAAGGCTCCGACCGGCGAACCGGGCGGCCCGTCCGGATTCGAGCCCCGGCGGGCGTGCAGCGGCAGCGAGAACGCCCCGCGCGGCGGTGCCGTCGGGGCTGAAGGCGGTAGCCTCGAGGGCATGCCGAGGCCCGGTCGACGCGTGGGCAGGCGGGACGGTTTAAGCCTCCGACGAGGACGGCGCCCGGCCTGCGTCCAGGCTGACCTGACCGGCCGCCTTCGGACCGAGCTGATCGAGAGGATCTGCCAGGACCGGAGGAGCCGGACAGGCGGCGCGGTCGGACGACGCGCGCGGAGCAGGTCGCGCCGAAGCTGCACCAGATCGAGGTGCAGACAGCCCGGGGCAAGAACTTGGCGCTTGCGTGCGCGGAAGCGGAGATCTCTGAGCAGAGTGCCTCACGCTGGCGCAAGGCGTACGCCGGTCTCCGAGTCGATCAGGCTCGGAAGATGAAGGATCCGAAGCGCGAGAAGGCTCGGCTGCGGCGGCTCGTGGCCGATCTGACCTCCAAGAAGCAGATGTTGGCGGACGTGGCGGCCGGAGCCTCGTAGCATCCGAACGACGCCGCTAGGCGGTTGCAGACATCCGGGAGAGGTACGGTCTCCCGGAACGCCACGCCTGCCGGACCGTCGACCAGCACCGCGGCACGCGACGCGATGCGCCCTCCGTGTCGGCCGAAGAGGACGCGTCGACTCCTGCCATCATCACCCTGGCATCCGAGTGCGGGCGCTGCGGCTGCTGCCGTGTCACCGCACTGCTGCGAGCGGATTGCACGCAAGCGGGCCAGGATCGGGTTCAGCGCATCGGGCGTCGCGAAAGGCTCGAGGTTCCGCAGAATCCCTTTGACCAGGGAGGGCGTAACGACCGCGCGTCGCGACGGCCGGGAGATCGGCGCTGACACAGGCAACGCCCCGGGCTTCGAGGACGTCGCGTGGGCCCCGGGCCTTGCCGACCGCCGGCTCGGGATACGCGGCCCGATTGTCCAAGAAAGCCTCGCTTGGCAGACGGGAAGGCTGTTGACGATAGATGACGATCATAATAGATTATGGGCGTCATATCAAACTGTCGAGGGCGCGCGGGGGAGCCGGCGATGGATGCGGACTGGTCATCGTACGCACCGGCCTGGCCGGCCCGGATTTCCCGTGACCCTGAAGCCAGCCTTGGTCCAGGCCACCGAGGTCGCGCCGGCCGCGGGGATGGTCGAGGGTAGCGGCGCCGAGATCGAGGGCCTTGGGCAGTTCGGAGGCCCCACCGGCGTGACGATCGTCGACGCCAACATCCGGGTCTCGGGTGGCCGGCCGGGGCTCCTTTTCAATACCCCCGAAGCCGGACGAGAGGGCCCGACCTCCCGAGTCCGCTCCTCGGGCATCGCGTAGCCGGCCGCCGAAGCTGTCACGGACGAGGAAGCCCTCATGGACATCAGGACGCGCCGACTGCTGGCGGCCCCTCTCCTGCCGACGCTGGCCCGGATGGCCGTGCCGAATGTCGCGGTCATGGTCGTCCAGACCTCCATCGGCCTGATCGAGACCTACTTCGTCGCCGAGCTCGGCACCGACGCCCTCGCCGGAATGGCGCTCGTCTTCCCGGTGGTCATGCTCGTCCAGATGCTGTCCGCGGGCGGCATGGGCGGCGGCATCCAGTCGGCGGTCTCGCGCACCCTGGGCGGCGGTCGGCAGGACGCGGCGGGTCTGCTCGCGTGGCACGCCGCCGCCATTGGCCTCGGCCTCGGCGCGGTGACCAGCCTGCTCGCCTTGACCCTGGGACCGCGCCTCTACGCGGCGATGGGCGGCACGGGTGCCTCGCTCAGGGCCGCGACGGCCTACGCGACCGTCGTGTTCGGCGCGGCGATCCTGATCTGGCTGTTCAACGCGCTGGCGGCGGTGATCCGCGGGACCGGTAACATGGCGCTCCCGGCCGGCGTCACCTGCGCCGGGGCCGTCCTGCTGATCCCGCTCTCGCCCGCGCTGATCTTCGGTTGGGGACCGTTCCCTCGCCTCGGGGTCGTGGGCGGCGGTGTCGCCTTCGCCGCCTACTACGCCGTCGGCGCCACCCTCTTCGCCGCCTACATCTGGTCCGGCCGGGGTGTCCTGCGCCCGAGCCCTCGCCCGCCGAGGCTGACCTGGGCGCCGTCCCGCGAGATCCTGCGCGTCGGCCTGCTCTCCGGCATCGCCAGCATGACCTCCAACGTCACCGTCATCGCCGCGACCGGCTTCGTCGGGACGTCGGGACCGGCGGCAGTGGCGGGGTACGGGACCGGCGCGAGGCTTGAGTACCTGCTGGTCCCCCTGGTGTTCGGGCTCGGCTCGCCGATCGCCGCCCTCGTCGGGACCGCCCTCGGGGCCGGGATGCACGCACGCGCCCGTCAGGCCGCGCTGACCGGCGCCCTCGTGGCGGGTGTCCTGACGGAGGCCATCGGCCTCACGGCCGCCCTCCATCCTGCCGGGTGGCTCAGCCTGTTCGGGCACGATCCGGCGATGCTCGCCACCGGCTCGACCTACCTGCGCGTCGTCGGACCGTTCTACGGATTCTTCGGGGCCGGCCTTGCCCTCTACTTCGCGGCCCAGGGGGCCGGGCGTGTCGGCTGGCCGCTCGCCGCGAGCGTCCTTCGGATGGCCGTGGCCCTGGGGGGAGCCTGGATCGCGGCGAGGCTCGGGCTGGGCTTGGTCGGGATGTTCGTCGCCCTCTCGGCCGGCTTCGTCGCCATGGGCCTCGTCAACGCGGCCGCCTTCGCGACCGGCCGGATGTTCCTGGCGGAGCCCGCACCGAGCACATCCCCTGTTCCGCCAAGCCTTACGGCGGCCGCCAATTCGGGACGCTGAGACGAGGCCTGCGACGCGGACGAGGCCGATGGGTGTCGGCGCCTCCGAGGCGAACGGCGTCCGCGTCCCGGGGCCGCGTCTCCTTCGGGATGAGCGGGGCGCCCGCCCATCTCGAGGCGACGGTGCTGGGAGCACCCGAGGAGCAATTCGGCAGGATCCTCGAACCGACCGACCCGCGCTCGCGATCCGTGACGGAGATCGCCGATGAATCCTCCGAGACCCTGGACCGGATTGGCGAGGCCCTCGGATCTGGCTTGCGTTAAAAAATGAAGATCATAATTTATATTGGGTCGCAGCGGACAAGGTGCCGCGTGGATCGGAGGACGATATGAGCAAGGGCAGCATCAAGACCGCGGTGGTCACAGGCGCCTCGTCCGGCATTGGGCTGGAGACGGCGAAGGCCCTTCAGGCTGCGGGCTACCGCGTATTCGGGACCAGCCGGAGGGCGTCTCCGGCCGTGGACGGCGGGATGGCCACCATCGTCTGTGACGTCACCGATGAGAGATCGGTCACTGAGATGGTCGAGACCGTCTTCGGCGAGACGGGGAGGATCGACCTCCTCGTGAACAACGCCGGCTTCGGCATCAACGGCGCGGCCGAGGAATCGTCGGTCTCGCAGGCTCAGGCCATGTTCGACGTGAACCTGTTCGGCGTCATCCGGACGACCCGCGCCGTGCTTCCCCTGATGCGCGCGCAGAAAGGCGGCCGGATCGTCAACGTCAGCTCTGTCCAGGGCCTGATCCCGGCCCCCTACATGGCGCTCTACGGCGCCAGCAAGCACGCCGTCGAAGGCTACTCCGAGTCGCTGGACCACGAGGTTCGTGGACAAGGGATCCGGATCGTGCTCGTCGAGCCCGCCTTCACCCGGACGGCCTTCGACCGGAACCTCGTGCGCCCCGACGCGCCGCTCGGCATCTACGAGGCGGAGCGCGCCGGTCGGGACCGGTTCCTGAGTGAGGTCATGAAGTCCGCCGATGCGCCCGAGGTCGTGGCGAAGGTCATCGTCGAAGCCGCCACCGCGACGAGCCCGAAGCGCCGTTACACGGCGGGCCCCAAGGCGAGGCAGGTCAGCCTGCTGCGCCGCTTCGTGCCGGCCACCGCCTTCGACAAGAGCTTCCGCAAGGAGATGCGCCTCCCGCAGGTCCCGTGATCACGAGTCTGGAGAGGTCGCGGATCCGGCGCGTGTCAGCGTGCAGGGGTTGAGATCGGCCGGGCGCCAGCGCCGTCGATCCTGACCCCCCGCGCCGCGTCGCACGATGGCGAGTTTGGGCAGCGCGGAAGGGAGTTCTCACCAGGCACACCGACAGCACCCGCAGCTCCGCACCGCTTCGTCGACGTGTGGTGGAATGATCCGATCTGGCCAAGGCAGGGCGAAGCCTGGACGGCCGCGCCTACCTGTGGGCGCTGAAAGTCGGGGAGGCGCGCCTCCGCCGCCGGCCGCGCTGCTGGGGATCCAAGTCGATCGCCTCGTCAGAGAGCTCGGCGGCCTCGTGAAGCGCCGAGACGGTCGGGTTCGAGGCCATGGGCTTCGGCGACCCTTCGCCGCCAGGAATGCACCGACCGAGAACAGACCGTGGGTGGCTCTGGTGGCCCATAGTGCCCACGTGCACCGCGCGTTCCGCCTTTAATCGCGGACTGACCAGCGATCGTTCCAGGACAGAGCCTTGTTGCCCAAAGGCTTGAATGGTCGGAGTGGCGGGATTCGAACCCACGACCCCTAGTCCCCCAGACTAGTGCGCTAACCGGGCTGCGCTACACTCCGACGCCGCTAGGGCTCGCGGCTCTTAGCCTCCGCGCCGCGCCCGCGCAAGCCCTTCGGCGCGCGCGGGCCACGCGGATGTGCTGGCTCTCGCGGGTCAGGCCCGCTACGGGGAGGCCTCGCCCCCGCGATTGCCAGAGGATCATGACGGACCGACCGATCGCCTTCGATCTCACGCGCCTCGTCACGCGGCTGCGCCACGCGAGCCCGTCGGGCATCGACCGCGTCGACCTCGCCTACGCGCGCGCCTATCTCGGCCGGGCGGAGACGGGCGTCGGCGTCGTCTCCACGGCGTTCGGACCGCGCATCCTCGACCGCGCGCAGGCGCTGGAGATCGTCGAGGCCGTGGCGGCCGGCTGGGTCGAGGACCGGGACGCCGCGTCGGACCCGGTCTACCGGCGGCTCGCGTCCCGCTGCGGCGATCCCGCCGCCGCGCCGCCGCCCGGCACCGCACCGCAGGCCGGGTCCGCCGACCGGCGGCGGATCCAGGCGCGCAAGACCGTCGACATCGCGCTGCGCGGCCGGTCGGTCGCGATCCTGCCCCGGGACGCGCTCTATTTGCACACCTCGCACCTGCGCCTCGACGACCCGCGGCGGTTCGACTGGCTCTATACCCGGCGGGACGTCCGGGCGGCGTTCTTCGTCCACGACCTCATCCCGATCACCCACCCGGAATACGGCCGGTCCGGTGAGGCCGACCGGCACCGGGCGCGCCTGCGCACGATCGGGCGGCACGCCTCCGCCATCCTGGTGAATTCGGAGGATACCGGCCGGCGCACCCTCGCGCATCTCGCCGCCGAGGGGTTCGGGCGGCCGCCGGTGGCCGTGGGCCATCTCGGGGTCGAGACCGCCTTCGGCCACACCGGGCCCCGATTCACTCCCGACCGGCCGACCTTCCTGGTCTGCGGCACCATCGAGTCGCGCAAGAACCACCTGCTGCTGTTCCAGATCTGGCGGCTCCTGGCCGAGCGCCACGGGGCGGCGGCACCCCGGCTCGTCGTGGTCGGGCGCCGGGGCTGGGAGGCGGAGAGCGCCATCGACATGCTGGAGCGCTGCCCCGGCGTGCGCGCCCACGTCATCGAGGCCTCGGGATTGTCGACCCACGGTCTGGCGGCGCTGATGCGCAGCTGCACCGCCCTGCTGATGCCGTCCTTCACCGAGGGCTACGGCATCCCCGTCGTCGAGGCCGCGGCCTCGGGGCTGCCGGTGATCGCCTCCGACATCGCCGTCCACCGCGAGATCGCCGACGGCTTCGCGCTGTTCCGCGATCCCCTGGACGGTCCGGGCTGGATCGAGGCGATCGAGGCGCTCGCGCGGCCCGACGGGTCGCTCCGCGCCGAACTGGCCGGCCGTCTGGCCGGGTACCGGCCGCCGGACTGGCCCGCGCATTTCGCGGCCGTGGCGCCGACCCTCGCGGCGCTCTGACGGCGACCGCCGATCCGCGCCGGACCCAGACGCCTGCCCGCCGGCCGACGGTCGCGGCCCGCGACCGCGGGACGACGACGCACGTTGCGCCGCCGGAGTCTGACGAATAAGGAAAAGCGTCAGTCAGCCAGCCTGGCCGAGAGCGGGCGGAACGGAGATCCTGCCGATGCGGGTGGTCGACCTCGATCGCGAGACGGTCAAGCAGGGGCTCGATGACGGCTCGATGCTGATCATCGACGTCCGTGAGTCGCACGAGTACGAGGCCGGGCACATCCCGGGCGCCGTCTCGCACCCGCTCTCCGGCTTCGACCCACAGGCGGTCGCGGCCCTCGTAGCGGAGGACGGCCGGCGGGCGGTGTTCTCGTGCGCCTCGGGCGTCCGCTCGGTTCACGCGCTCATGGCGGCGCAGAATGCCGGGCTCGACCTCGCCGAACACTACAAGGGCGGTTTCAAGGACTGGTACAGCGCGGGCGAAACGGTCGCCTGATCTGCCGTTTCAATCCGGCTCGCGGGACCGTGATGTGCGTTCGCGCACAAGCAACACCGTCGACCGCGGGTTACGGCGCACCCGCGGCGGAACAATCGTCAAGCTCGGCGCGACCGGACGGTCGGCCAACGGACAGCAGGACCCGATGCGCAGCCGGCTTCCCAGCCTACTCACCGTCTTATCAGGCCTGATCGCGGCTCTCGCGGCAGGCCCCCTCGCGACTCCGGCCCGCGCGCAGGCGCCGGGCGGCCCGCCGCCCAAGGTCACCGTGGCCAAGCCCGTGGTGCGACAGATCGTCGAGCAGGATCAGTATACCGGCCGCTTCGACGCGATCGATTACGTCGAGGTTCGCGCCCGCGTCACCGGCTACCTCGAGAAGATCAACTTCGTCGACGGCCAGACGGTGAAGAAGGGCGACGTCCTGTTCGTGATCGACCGGCGCCCCTACAAGGCGGCGCTGGAGCAGGCCCAGGCGGCCCTGGCCTCAGCCAAGGCGCGCCAGTCCTTCTCGCAGACGGACCTGGAGCGCGCGCAGACCCTGTCCCGCAGCGGCAACATCTCCGAGCAGGTCACCGACCAGCGCCGGCAGGCCTCGCAGACCGCTCAGGCCGACGTCGACAGCGCCCAGGCCGCCCTCAACAACGCCCAGCTGAACTACGACTTCAGCGAGGTGAAGGCGCCGATCAACGGCCGCATCAGCCGCCGCCTGGTGACCGAGGGCAACATCGTCAGCGCCGACCAGACCATGCTGACGACGATCGTGTCCCTCGACCCGATCTATTTCAGCTACACCGTCGATGAGAAGTCGTTCCTCAAGTACCAGAACAGCCTCGGCATCGGCATGGGCCAGACCCAGCAGGGTAAGGGCGTGCCGATCCTGATCGCCCTGTCCGGCGAGGCGAAGCCCACCCGCAAGGGCACGCTCGACTTCGTCGACAACCGCGTCGACAACGCCACAGGCACGATCCTGCTGCGCGCGACCGTCCCGAACCCCGACCTGTTCATCAAGCCCGGCCTGTTCGGCATCGTCTCGATGCCGGCGACCAAGCCCTTCCAGGGCATCCTGCTGCCCGACGACGCCGTGGCGGCCAACCAGGACAAGCGGATCGTCTACATCGTCGGGCCCGAGAACGTGATCCAGCAGAAGGACGTCGTGCTGGGACCGAAGGTCGACGGCTATCGGGTGATCCAGTCGGGGCTGAAGGGCGACGAGACCGTGGTGGTCAACGGCCTGTCTCGTGTCCGTCCGGGCGCGAAGGTCACCCCCGAGACGATCGAATTGCCCCCGAGCAAGACCTGAGCCCCCGGGGCTCGACACGAACGCCTTCGTGCGCGCCGCGCGGCGCGCCCCGCACCGACGACGCAGGGCCCCGTCCGGGAGACCGGCGGGCCTCAGAGGTTTGACCGATGCGTTTCGCCCATTTCTTCGTCGACAGACCGATCTTCGCGTCCGTCACGTCGATCGTCTTCCTGATCCTCGGCTTCGTGGCCTACGAGAGCCTGCCGGTCTCGCAGTACCCCGAGATCGTGCCGCCGACCGTGACGGTGCGCGCCTCCTATCCGGGTGCCAACGCCGAGACCGTGGCCGCCACGATCGCGACGCCGATCGAGCAGGAGGTGAACGGCGTCGACAACATGCTCTACATGACGTCGTTGTCGACCAACGACGGCAACATGCTGCTGACCGTGACCTTCAAGGTCGGCACCAACCTCGATATCGCGAACGTGCTGGTGCAGAACCGGCTGTCGGTGGCGCAGCCGCGCCTGCCGCCGGACGTGCGCAACCTCGGCGTCACGGTCCGCAAGGCCTCGCCCGACCTGATGCTGGTCGTGCACCTGCTCTCGCCGAACAAGACCTACGACCAGAACTACCTCGCCAACTACATCTACCTGAACATCCGCGACGAGCTGCTGCGCCTCGACGGCGTCGGCGACATCACGATCTTCGGCGGTAACGAGTACGCCGAGCGCGTCTGGGTCGACCCGAACAAGCTGGCCGCCTACGGCCTCTCGGTCACCGACGTCACGACGGCCCTGCAGGAGCAGAACGTGCAGGTGGCCGCCGGCCAGCTGAACGGTCCGCCGGCCGCCAAGGGCGAGGCGTTCCAGCTCGTCGTGCAGTCGCAGGCGCGGTTCAAGACGCCCGAGCAGTTCGCCGAGGTGATCATCAAGGCGCAGGACGGGCGCCTCGTCCGGGTCAAGGACATCGCCCGCGTCGAGATGGGCCAGAAGGACTACACGACCAACTCGTTCCTCAACGACACGCCCGCCGTGGGCATCGGCGCCTTCCAGCGGCCGGGCACCAACGCGCTCGACGCGGCGGCGTCGGTCAAGAAGGTGATGGAGGAGGTCAAGAAGAACTTCCCGCCGGACGTCGAGTACCGCATCGCCTACAACCCGACGGAGTTCATCGAGGAATCGATCCACGAGGTCTACAAGACCCTGTTCGAGGCGGTCGGCCTCGTGGTCATCGTGGTGCTGGTGTTCCTCCAAAGCTGGCGGACCGCCCTGATCCCGGTCATCGCGATCCCGGTCTCGCTGATCGGCACCTTCGCGGCGATGGCCGCCTTCGGCTTCTCGCTGAACAACCTGACCCTGTTCGGGCTGGTGCTCGCGATCGGCATCGTGGTCGACGACGCGATCGTGGTGGTGGAGAACGTCGAGCGCAACATGGCCGAGGGCCTGTCGCCGGGCGACGCCGCCCACAAGACCATGGACGAGGTCGGCGGCGCGGTCATCGCCATCGCGCTGGTGCTCGCCGCGGTGTTCGTGCCGACGGCGTTCATCCCGGGCATCTCGGGCCAGTTCTACAAGCAGTTCGCGCTGACCATCGCGGCCTCGACCCTGATCTCGGCCTTCAACTCGCTGACCCTGTCGCCGGCGCTCTGCAAGCTGCTGCTGGTGCCTCACCACGCCCGCAAGGAGCCGAAGTTCTTCCTGACCCGGTTCGTGAACTGGCTGGCGAACGGCTTCAACCGCGCCTTCGACGCCACGTCGAACGCCTACGGCCGGACGATCCGGGTGCTCACCGGCGGGATCGTGGGCTTGGGCGTGATGCTGCTGGTCTACGCCGCGGTGATCGCTGGCACGCTCCACCTCGCGCAGACGACCCCCACGGGCTTCATCCCGGACCAGGACCAGGGCTACCTGATCGGCGTCGTCCAGCTCCCGTCCGGCTCCTCCCTCGACCGCACCACGGAGGTGTGCCTGCGCGCCGCCAAGCAGGCCCGGACGGTCGACGGCGTGGCCAACGCGGTGATCATCGCGGGCTTCGACGGCGCGACCTTCACCAACACGACCAATGCCGGCGTGATGTTCCTGACCCTCAAGGGGGCGAAGGAGCGCGCGGAAGTGGGTCGGAGCGCGGCCGTCATCACCGGCGACGTGCTGAAGGCCACCTCGGACATCCAAGAGGCGCGGGTCATCGTCATCCCGCCCCCGCCCGTCCGCGGTCTCGGCAACGGCGGCGGCTTCAAGATGCAGATCGAGAGCCGCCAATCCTCGGATATCGGCCCGCTCATGGCCGCCGCCGGCGAGGTGATCGCCCAGGCGAACCAGAGCGCGGACGTGCAGCGCGTGTTCACGACTTTCGACAACTCGACGCCGCAGCTCTTCCTCGACATCGACCGCACCATCGCGCGGATGCTGAACGTGCCGCTGGCCAACGTGTTCTCGTCGGTCCAGGCGGATCTCGGCGGCACCTACGTCAACGATTTCAACACCCTGGGCCGCATCTACCAGGTGCGCCTGCAGGGCGACGCGGCGTTCCGCACGTCGGTGCAGGACATCTCGCAGATCAAGGTGCGCTCCTCCACCGGCGCCCTGGTGCCGATGGGCACCCTCGCTTCGGTGCGGGACGTGACCGGTCCGCAGATCGTGCAGCGGTTCAACCTGTACTACTCGGTCCCGGTGCAGGGCGTGGCCAAGCCCGGCGTCTCCACCGGACAGGCGCTCACCGCCATGGAGGAGATCGCCAAGAAGGCGCTGCCCGACGGCTACTCGTACGACTGGACCGAGATCGCCTACCAGCAGAAGGCGGCGAGCGGCACGGCCGGCGCGGTCTTCGCCCTCGGCGTGCTGCTGGTCTTCCTCGTGCTCGCCGCGCAGTACGAATCCTGGGCGCTGCCGCTCGCGATCCTGCTGGTGGTGCCGACCGGCGTGCTCGCCGCGCTCGCGGGCGTGCAGTTCCGGGGGCAAGACAACAACATCCTGACCCAGATCGGCCTGATCGTGCTCATCGGCCTCGCGGCGAAGAACGCGATCCTGATCGTCGAGTTCGCGCACGACATCGAGCAGCGGGAGCATCGCGGCCCGGTCGAGGCGGCGGTCGAGGCCTGCCGTCTCCGCCTGCGCCCGATCCTGATGACCGCCTTCGCGTTCATCCTCGGCACCCTTCCGCTGGTCGTGGCGACCGGCCCCGGCGCCGAGATGCGCCAGGCGCTCGGCACCGCGGTGTTCTTCGGGATGATCGGCGCGACCTTCTTCGGCCTGTTCCTGACCCCGGTCTTCTACGTGGTGATCCGCCACTTCTCGATCTGGCTGGGCCGGTTCCGGAAGAAGCACACGCACGGCGATCCCGGCGGCGCGGCCCCGGCCCACGGCTGACGGCATACGCCCCCCGGGCCGCGGAACGATGGAAGCCGCGCCGGATCCGCGAGGATCGGGCGCGGCTTCCGCGCGACGGGCGGGGGCACCCGGTGTAGAGGCTCGCGGCATGCACGCCCTCGGTCGCCTGATTCTAGGGGCCTTCGCCCTCCTGCTCGCTGTCCCCACGGGTCTCGCGGTCCTGGTCCTGGCGCTGCTCGTCGACCCGGCCGCGCAGGCCTGGCTGTCCGGCGGGGCGCTCGCCGGACTCGACATGGCCCTGCCGGACCTCTCGGCCGGGCTGCCGCCGGAGGGGCTCGCCCTGCTCCTCGCCGGCCTCGCCAAGGCGCTGTTCGCGCTGCTGTTCGTACCCCCGGCCGTGATCGGCTTCGGCGGTGAGATCCTCGGGCGCCGCGGCCTGCTGTGGTACGGCGCCGGCTGCGGGCTGCTCACCGCCGCCCTCCCCTGGCTGACGCGCGGCGCGCTCCGGTCCGGCGGCGCCCGCGACGCCGCCCTCCTCGCGGGCGAGGCGCGCCTGACGCTGATCCTGTTCGCGGTCGGTGCCAGCGCCGGCCTGGTCTACTGGCTGGTCGCCGGGCGCGGCGCGGGGCTCGTCCGGGACGGGCATCGCCCCGAGGGGACCTGACGCCGCCCGGCACGTCGCCCTTGGCCGCGGACACGCGGGCGCGCTACAGGGGAGCCGCCACGACACGGTTCCCGATGCTCGCCCTCCGCTCTCTCGCCTTCAACATCTGCTTCTACGCCGTCACGACGGTCCTGGCCTTCGCCGGCCTGCCCATGCTGGTCTCCGGCCGGTCGGTGCTGCGGCTCGCCCGCGCCTGGGGGCGGATCACCCTGTGGCTCCTGCGGGTCGTCGCGGGAACGCGGGTCGAGTTCCGCGGGCTGGAGAACATCCCGGCCGGCCCCCTGCTGGTGGCCGCCAAGCACCAGTCGGCCCTGGAGACGCTGGCCCTCTGCACGGTGCTGCCGAACTTCGCCTACATCCTGAAGAAGGAGCTGCTGCTTATCCCGCTGATCGGCTGGTACCTGTCGCGCAGCGGCATGGTGGCGATCGACCGGTCGAAGGGCAGCCGGGCCATGAGCCTGATGAACGCCGCCGCCGGCGCGGCGATCCGGGACGGCCGCCAGCTCATCATCTTCCCCGAGGGCACCCGGCGTCCGGTCGGGGCGCCGCCCGCCTACAAGCAGGGGCTCTCGCACCTCTACACCGCCCTGAACGTGCCTTGCCTGCCCGTGGCGCTGAACACCGGCCTGTTCTGGTCGCGCAACAGCCTCGTGCGCCGGCCGGGCCGGGCGGTGATCGAGTTCCTGCCGCCCATCCCGCCGGGCCTGCCCCGCCAGGAGTTCCAGGCGCTGGCCCAGGAGCGGCTCGAGACGGCCTCGAACGCCCTCGTCGAGGGCGGCCTCCAGGGCCTCGCAGCCGAGGGGCACGCCGTGCCGGCCGACGAGGCGCCGGCCGCCGCAGACGCCCGACGCTGAGCCGTTCGCGAGCGCGGTTTTCCGCGTCGGACCGGCGCCCGGCGGCTTGTGGATAACGGGCATCGTCGACACATCTCGCTCTAGGAACGTCGCCCTTGACGCCTGTGGATATCGCGCGTTAGGTTAGAACAAATGGCGAACAGAAGAGCCCTGTCCTGGTCGGCCGCGCTCCGCGACCTGAAGGACGATCGCACCCGGAGGCAGGATGTGCGTGAAGAACGCCTCAAGACGACCGCGGGTCTGCGCGGCTCCCCCGCGCTCCCGCTCTCGGCCTGGCGCGGCCGCTCCGGCCGGCGCTACGTGGTCGGTGTCCACCCGGCCGGCGGCTTCGACCTCGACGAGATGGCGCAGGCCGTGGTGATCGCCGTCCGCCGGGACAACGCCGGCATCGCCGAGATGGTCTCGGTGGCGAGTTCCAGCGAGAGCCCGCGCGACCACCTGCGCCGGACCTGGCTCGACCGTGTCCGCCGCCGGGGCGCCACCGAGATGCACGTCCACCGCCTCGCCGAGAACGAGGCCGAGCGGACGGCGATCGTCGAGGATCTGCAGGTCGACACCGTCGAGCCGGCGCAGGTCTGACCGGGAACGCGCCGCGCGCGGACAGATCGCGTCCGCGGCGGTCGACCCGTGGCGGTGCTGCCCCAGTTTCGCCCCTTGCGTGGCCACAAGCCGGGGTCACGATGTCCCCGCGGGGACGGGTCGGGGAGCGGAACGCATGGTGCAGGATCGGACGCGGCCGGAGGGTGCCGCTGAGACAGCTCCGGTACGGGGCGCGCGGCGATCCCGGCGGGGGCTGTTCCTGCCCTACATCCTGCTCGCACTCGTGGTCGTGGGCTGGTCGGCCGGCTGGCTGTGGATGCGGGAGCGCGCGGCCAGCGAGATCGACGGCTGGATCGCCCGCGAGGCGACCGCCGGACGCACCTGGACCTGCGCGGACCGATCCCTCGGCGGCTACCCGTTCCGCCTGGAACTGCGCTGCAGCGCCGTGACCCTCGAGCGCGCCGACGGGCGCTTCCGGCTCGGCCCGAGCACAGCGGTGGCGCAGATCTACCAGCCCCGCCTGGTCGTCTTCGAGAGCGCGGGCCCCTTCCACGTCGAGCAGGGCCCGCTGACCGGCGACGCGTCCTGGACCGCGCTCCAGGGCAGCTTCCACGGCGCCGCGGGGGGCTTCAGCCGCGCGTCCCTGGTCGTCGACAAGCCCGACATCACCGTGACGGGCGCCGAGCCCGGCCCGATCGCGGTCTCGGGGCGGCACCTCGAGCTGCATGCCCGGCCGAGCCCGGGCCGCTTCGACTCCGACGGCGCCGTGGATGTCAGCCTGCGCCTGAACCAGGCGGCGGTTCCGCAGCTCGACGCGGTAACCGGAACGCAGGATCCGGCCGACCTCGCCCTGGACGCGACCCTGACGCAGGCGACCGTGCTGCGCACCGGGACGGTGGCGCGCGAGCTGGAGCGCTGGCGTCAGGCCGGCGGTGCCCTGGACCTGACGGCCCTGTCGCTCGCCAAGGGCCCGCAGCGCGTCCAGGCGAAGGGCAGCCTCGCCCTCGACGCCGCCCACCGGCCCGCCGGGCAGATCGACCTGCGGGCGGCCGGCGTCGACGCGCTGGTCGGCAGCATCGTCGGCCAGCGCTTCGGCTCGGACCGGGGCGCGCTGGTGGGCCAGCTGGTCGGCGGGCTCCTGGGGCTGGCCCAGCGCCCCGGCCCCGACGCGCCGGCCGACGGGACGCCGCTGAAGGCGCTCCCGCCGCTGCGGCTCGTCGACGGCAAGCTCGTCTTCAGCGGCTTCCCGATCCCGAACGTCTACGTGCCGGCCCTGTACTAGAGCGTTTTCGGTTTGGGCTGAGTCGGCTTGGTGGGGTTCACGCGGCGCTGGGAGACTGATTCACTCGGCCGGTCGACAGCCGGAGTGAAGCATGGGCCGCCCCTACAGCTTGGACCTGCGCGAGCGGGTGGTGACCGCGGCTGCGGCGACCTCGCGCCGTCAGGCGGCCGCCCGCTTCGGGGTCGGCCAAGCAACCGCAATCCGCTGGATGGCGGCGCTCGCCGCGACTGGGACGGTGGCCGCCCGGCCGCAGGGGCGTGCCCGCCGCTCCAAGCTCGACCCGTACGAGACGTTCCTGCGTACGCTGATCGACGAGAAAGTTG
>NZ_FNVI01000030.1:0-69423 GCF_900107945.1 Methylobacterium sp. 190mf
CGCTCGGGTCGGGCGCCGGCGCGGGCGAGGCGTCGGGCGATGGCGGTGGCGCGGGCGTCGAGGCCGGCGCGGGTCAGGCTGGTCCGGGCGTCTGTGACGGCCGGGGCGTCCGGGTCTTGCGCGAGATGGCCTGCGAAGGCGGCGAGGACGTCGCCGGCGCCGTCCGGATAAGCCCGGGCGGTCGCGTTCGCCGAGCCGATCACCGCCCGGTCGGAGGCCGTGAGCGTGCTCGCCGCGTGGAGGGGCCGGTCTGGCGCCGCGACGAGGGCGCGCAGCAGGGTGAGGAACCCGTCGCGCCAATGCCGGGCGGTGGCGTCCGCGATCAGGCCGGCATCGTACTCGAGCTGGCAATCGATGCCGGTCCCGTCGGCGGCGACGTCGAGGGCGACGTCGAACTTGGCGCTCGCCACGTCGACGTCGATCCGCGCCGCCGCGACCCCCGCGAGGTCGAGGGGGGTGGCATCCCGGCTGGGGCGGAAGTTGAACGCCGCCTGGAAGACCGGCGTGGTCGCGGCGTCGCGCGCGATCCCGGTCTCCGCCACGAGGCGCTCGAAGGGGACGTCGTCCTCGGCCAGGAACGCCATCGCCTCGCCGCGCAGCCGCGCGCAGAGATCGCGGAAGCTCCCGCGCGGATCGAGGCGGACGCGGTAGACCTGCGTGTTGACGAGGAAGCCGACGAGGTCCTGCAGCTCGGGGCGGGTGCGGGCGGCGTTCGGCACGCCGACGGCGAAGTCCGTCTGGCCGCTCAGGCGGGCGAGCAGCACCTGCCACGCCGCCAGCAGCGCCACGAAGGGCGGGCACGCCTGCGACCGGCAGAACGCGGCCACCGCGCCGGCGAGGTCGGCGGGCAGGGTGAAGTCGACCCGCCCGCCCGGGCGGTTCGCCAGGGGCTGGCGGGGATGGTCGAGGGGCAGGTCCAGGGCCGGGACGGCGTCGCCGAGGTAGCGGCGCCCGCGCGCGATCGCCGCGGACCCGGCCGCGCCGTCGAACCGGGCGCGCTGCCACGCGGCGAAATCCACGAAGCGCAGGCGCGGGGCGGGCAGCGGCTGCCCGATCCGCGCGGGATCGGCGAGGGCCGCGCGGTAGGCCTGCGCCAGATCCCGGAAGAGCCGCGCCGTCGACCACGCGTCCACCGCGATGTGGTGCATCACCACGAGGAGGACGCGCCTGCCCGCCGGATCCGCCTCCGACAGGACCGCGCGCAGCGGCGGCGCGCGGGTGAGATCGAAGGGGCGGCGGCTCAAGGCGCGCAGCGCCGCGCCCGGGTCACCGTCGAGGGCCGGGGCGCGCTCGAGTTCGAACGGCACGTGCGGGTGCAGGATCTGGCGCGGGCCGTCGGCGGTATCCGCCAGCGCCGTGCGCAGGACGTCGTGACAGGCGATCAGGCTCCGGAACGCGCCCTCGAGCGCCGGGACGTCGAGGGGGCCGGTGAGGCGGAAGGCCCGGGCCGAGTGGTAGGCCGGGCTCTCCGGGTCGTAGCGCTGGTGGAACCAGAGCCGCGCCTGCGGGAACGACAGGGGCGCCGGGCCCCCGGCGTGCCGCGGGATGCCGTCGGCCGCCTCGGCGTCCTCCCGCAGCAGGCGGGCGAGGGCCGCGCGCCGCGCCGCGTCGCGCGCGCCGATCCCGGTCACGCGCCCACCCCGGCGAGGCCGGTGCGCTCGGCCTCGCTCAGGCCGGCGAGTTCCAGGCGCAGGCTCGCCGTCTCCTCGATCGCGTCCGGCGGGGCGTAGGTGCCGAGCGCCGCCGCGAGGGTCGCGGGCGTGCTGTGGTCGAAGACCAGGCTCGGGGGGATCTCGACCTTGAGCAGCTTGCGGATGCGCGCCGTCAGCTTGATGACGAGGAGCGAGTTGCCGCCGGCCGCGAAGAAGTCGCCCGTGGCCCCGAGGCGCTCCGCCGGGAGGCCCAGCAGCTCCGCCATGGCGTCGGTGAGCACGGTCTCGAGCGCCGTGCGCGGCGGGACGCCCGTGCCCCCGTCCGTATGGGCGTCCGGAGGGGGCAAGGCGGCGCGGTCGATCTTGCCGTTGGCCAGTCGCGGCAGGCTGTCGAGGCGCAGGATCGGGGCGGGCAGCCACGCGGCGGGCAGGGTTTCGGCCAGCGCCGCGAGGAGCGCGGCGGGTGTCCGCTCGGGGTCGGCGACCACGTAGGCCGCGAGTCCGGTCGCGCCGTCCGGCCCCGTGAACGGGCGCACCGCCGCCTGGCTCACGCCGGCGAGGCCCGCCAGCGCGGCCTCGACCTCGCCCGGCTCGACGCGGTGGCCGCGCAGCTTGATCTGGTCGTCGGCCCGCCCGGCGAGCACGAGGCGGCCGCCGGGCAGCAGGCGGGCCCGGTCGCCGGTGCGGTAGAGCCGCCCCGCTCCGAACGGGTTGGGCGAGAACGCGCCCGCGCCGCCGGCCTCCGTGCCCGGGAGGTAGCCGCGGCAGATCTGGGCGCCCCCGAGGTGGAGCACGCCGACCGCGCCGGTCGGCGCGAGCGCGCCCGCCGCGTCGAGGATGTAGGCCTCGCTGCCGGCGAGCACGCGGCTCAGCGGCAGGCTCTCGTCCGGCGGCGCGGTGGCCGCGTCCGGATGCACCAGCACGCCGACACAGGCCTCGGTGGGACCGTAATGGTTGGCGATCCGCGTCGTCGGCGCCGCCGCCCGGATCCGCCGGACCAGGGCGGCCGGCGTCGGCTCGCCGCCGAGCACCAGCAGGGCGGGCAGCGCGGGGTCCTCGACGCCGTCGAGGAGGGCGGCGAGGTGGGACGGGACCAGTTTCGCGCAGGCGACGGCGTTGCCGCGCAGGAAGCGCGCGAAGGCCGGGCCGTCGGCCATCTCGGCCTCGTCGGCGACCACGAGGCAGGCGCCGAGGCGCAGCGCCGCGAACAGCATGGTGTTGCCGAGGTCGGCCGCCACCGTGGAGGTCAGCGCGAAGCGCCCGTGACCGGACAGGTCGAGGGCGTCGATGACGGCCTCCACGTAGGCGCGGATCTGGGCGTGCTCGATCACCACGCCCTTCGGCGTCCCGGACGAGCCGGAGGTGAAGAGCAGGCAGGCCATGTCGGAGGGGTCCCGGGCCTCGGCGGGGTGCCGGGCCTCACCGAGGCCGTCGAGGATCGCCCCGAGGGCGTGCCGGCCGGCCGCGGGGTCGGCCGAGAGCGCCACGGTCAGCGCGGGCCGGGCGAGCGCGATCAGGCGGTCGCGGCGGGCCTGCGGCCAGGCCGGGTCGAGGGGCAGGTAGGCGCCCCCCGCGCGCCAGACCGCGAGGATCGCCACCACGAGGTCGACGGAGCGCGGCAGGTCCAGGGCGACGACGCGCTCGGGACCGACGCCGCGCGCGGCGAACCAGGCGCCGAGGCGCGCGACGCGGTCCTCCAGCGCGGCGTACGACAGGGTGCGGCCGGCGCCCACGAGGGCGGGGGCGTCCGGCGCCGTCGCCGCGTGGCGGGCGACGAGGACCGGAAGGGTCTCCGCCGGCAGGGCGCGGGCGGCCGGGCGGCCGAAGGCGCGCAGGCGCACCTCCTCGCGCGCGCCGACGAGCGGGTAGGTCGCGAAGGGCGTCGCGGCCTTCGCGGGCAGGCGGACGAGCAGCGTCTCGACCTGATCGAGCAGGGTCTCCAGGGCTTCCACCGCGTAGCGGCGCGGGTCGGCGTGCAAGGTCAGCGCGGCGAGGTGCCCCTCCGCGTCGAGGGCCGGCTCCAGGCAGAGCTCGAACCCGGCGGGTCCGGGCAGGAGCCGGTCCTGCGCGGCCCCCTGAGCCGCGAGCGCGAAGCCGACCGCGGGGCGGCGGTCGTCGCCGGCCGCGTCGAGGGGGCAGAGTTCCTGGAAGGCGCGGTGCTCGTCGAGCCGCGCGGCGAGACCGGCCGCGGCCTCCGAGACGCTGGTTTCCGGCGGGAGGACGAGGCGCAGGGGCAGCGTCTTGGTGAAGACGCCGACCGTGCCGGCGAAGACCGCGTAGTCGCGCCGGCAATCGTGCGCCCAGCCGCCGAGGATCTCCGTCCGCTCGGCGAGGCGCGCCACGAGCAGCCACCACGCGGCCTGGAGCACGGCCTCGGCGCCGGCCGCGGCGAGGTCCGGCCGGGCCAGCGCCCGCGCGAAGGCGTCCGTGACGGCGGTGTCGGCGGCCCGACTCAGCCGGATCGCGGCGGCCGGCTCCTCCACCGCGTCGGCGGCCGCCCCGCGGCGATAGGGCAGCCGGAGTGGCGCCGCGCCCGCGCCGATCTGGTCCCGCCAGTAGGCTTGGCCCTCGCCGTCCGCGTCGTCGGCGGCGACCGCCTCGCGCCACTCCGCGTACTGGGCGTAGGTCGCGGCCTCGGGATCGGCGCCGGGCGCCGCGTCGTCCGCGCAGGCGGCCGCGACCTCCGACAGGACGCGGTCGAGGCTGCCGGCATCGACCGCGAGGGCGCTGGCGACGAGGCGCAGCCGCGGCGTCGCGCCCGGCAGGAGGACGGCCGCGAGGGTCTGGCCGCGCTCCGGCGCGAGGCCGACGGTCCCGACGTCTCCCTGCGGCGCGCCGGTATCGAGCGGGATAGCGGGCGCGCCGGCCTCGGCCTGCCGCAGGCCGCGGAAGCCCGGCTCGCGCACGAAGGCGGTGCGCAGGACGTCGTGGCGGGCGGCGACCGCGGCGAGGCCGCGGCGGAGGCGGTCCGCCTCGACCGGCCCGGGCAGGTCGATCTCGGCGACGAGATTCGGCGCGGTGCCGGTCTCGTCGAGGCAGGCGCGCTGCTCGGGGGTCAGCGCCCGGGTCGGCGCCGCGGCGAGGGAGGCCTGCGCGCCGGTCATCGCCGCGCCGGTCATCGCCGCGCCGGTCATGCCGCCGCTCCCGTGACCGCGCCGCGCTCGACCATGTCGCCCATGGCGACGACGATCCGGCGCGGCCCCTCGTAGGGGTCGCGGGCATGGGCGGCGAGCATGTTGTCGAGCATCACGACGTCGCCGGGGCGCCAGTCGAAGCGCACGGCGATCGCCTCGTAGAGGCGGCCGACCTCGTCCATCACCGCGTCCTCGATCGGCGTGCCGTCGCCGTAGAGCACGTCGCGCGGCATCCGCTCCGGCCCCACGAGGCCGAGGAGGTCGGCGCGCACCTCGGGGTCGAGGCAGCGCGGGTGGTGCAGCTGCACCTGGTTGAAGAACGACTTCTCGCCGGTCAGCGGGTGGGTGATCACCGCCGGGCAGCGCGTGCGGGTCTGGAGCGTGTCCGCGTCGAGCCAGGCGAAGTCGACGCCCTCGGCCCGGCAGCGCGCCTCCACGGCCGCGCGATCCTCGGTGTGGAAGAACCGGCGCCAGTCGACGTCGAAGCGCTCCGTGAAGGTGCGGACGTAGATCAGCCCCAGGCGCTCGAAGCGGTCGGCGATCGCCGGCGGCAGCTGCCGGTACAGCGCGCGGCAGTCGACGATGGGCGTCGCGCCGCCCACCGGCGACGGCTGCTGGCAGAAGAACCACTGCTTGCGCGGCCAGGCATGCAGGTGGCTGCTCTCGTTGTGGTAGAGGATCATCTCCCGCTCGGGGTAGGGCGTCGAGCGGTAGGTGTTCTTCCCGCCCTCGTTCTTGGGCAGGTCGCCGTACCCGCCGTAGAGGCCGGGCTGGAGCGCCTCGGCGAAGGCCTCGAATTCCTGCGGGGTCGCGATGCCGAAGCCGCGCAGCAGCAGGCCGGCGTGGCGGCGCAGCTTGCCCTCGACCCAGTCGCGCTGGGCGGTCGCCCAGGCCACCGCGTCGACGTCGGCCGACAGCGGCTCGATCACGAGGGGGAAGTCGCGCCCGGGCGCCAGGGTCGAGAGGCGGGCCGGCTCGCCCGCGGCGGCGGCGGGTTTGCCGGCGCCCAGTCCCTTGAGCTTGTCGAGCTTCGCTTCCAGGCGGCCGGTGCGCGGGAGCGACGGGGCGGTGTTCGACATGACGGGGTCCTCCGGGTCTCGTGAGGGCGGGAGCGCGGGCAGAAGGTCGGGCAGGCCGGGCAGCAGGGTCGGGAGCGGGGCCGCGGGCGCGGCGGCTGCGGCGGCGAGCAGGGTCGCGTAGGCCTCCGCGAGGCGCGCGACGCGTTCGGGGGTGAACAGGGCCGTGGCGAAGACCCACTCGGCCGCGATCCCGCCCCCCGGCGCGGGCGGGTCGAGGAAGAGCGCCATCTCGAATTTCGAGCCGTGCGCGCTGGCCGCCCGGGCCTCGGCCGCGAGCCCCGGGACACCGAAATCGCCGGGCGGCGCGTTCTGCATCACGAACAGGGCCTGGACGAGGGGTGGCCGGGCGCGGGCGCGCGGGATGTCGAGGGCGTCGACGATCCGGTCGAAGGGCAGGGTGGCGTGCTCGAAGGCGGCGAGGACGTCCTCGCGGACGCGCTCGATCAGCGCGGTGAAGGACGGGGCGCCGTCGAGGCGCGCCCGGATCGGCAGCACGTTGACGAAGAAGCCGATCAGCCCGGCCAGATCGGGGTGCGGCCGGCCCGCGACGTCGGTGCCGACGACGAAGCGTTCGGCCCCGCTCAGCCGATGGAGCAGGGCCTGGAAGCCCGCGAGCAGCACGACGAACGGCGAGGCGCCGCGCGCCCGGCCCAGCTCCGCCAGACGGGCGACCAGCAGCCCCGGCAGTTCGAAGCGGACGGAGCCGCCGGCCTGCGACGGGACCGCCGGCCGCGGCCGGTCCGTCGGCAGGGGCAGCAGGGCGGGCACCTCCGCGAGGTGCCCGCGCCAGAACGCGGTCTCGGCCGCCGCCGCGCGCTCCACGGCCGCCCGGTGCCAGCGCGCGAAATCCGTGTACTGGACGGGGAGGGGCGGCGCCTCCGCGCCGCGATAGGCGGCCCCGAGTTCGGAGAGCAGCACGCCGACCGACCAGCCGTCGCCGACGAGGTGGTGGAGGGCCAGGACGAGGCGGTGATCGTCGGCGGCCAGGCGCAGGAGCCGGGCGCGCAGGAGCGGCGGCACGGCGAGGTCGAACGGCGCGGCCGCCTCCGCGGCCTCGCACGCGGCGACCCGGATCTCGCGGGCGCCCGGATCGAGGCCAGTGAGGTCGTCGACGGGCACGTCGAGGGCGACCGCCTCGGCGATCCGGGGCTCCGGAAGGCCGTCCTCGCCGGTCGGATAGCCGGTCCGCAGCACGGCGTGCCGGGCGACGACCCGGCGCAGGGCCGCGGCGAGCCGGTCGGGCTCCAGCGGGCCTCCGAACCGGATATGTCCGACCATGACGTAGGCGCCGCGCCCGGCCGGGTCGCCGAGCCGCTCGGCCAGCCAGAGCCGCTGCTGGCCGAGCGACAGAAGGGGCGGGCCCGCGCGCGGCAGGAGCGCGGGCGCCGGCACCGCGTCGCGGGGCAGCGCGTCGATCCGCGCCGCGAGGTCGGCGAGGGTCGGGGCCGCGAACAGGTCGCGCAGCGGCAGGGCGACCCCGAAGGCGGTGCGGACGCGGTCGACGGCGCGCATCGCCAGGAGCGAGTGGCCGCCGAGTTCCAGGAAGCCGCGCCCGCGCGAGACCTCGTCGAGGCCGAGGAGATCGCACCAGATCGCCGCGAGGGCGCGCTCCGTCGCGCTCCGGGGCGGCTCATCCGGCGACGCAGCACCCTGCGGCCGCCGGTAGAGGTGGAGGGGGGTGAGGTCGCCGGCCGCGAGGCCGTCCCGGCACGCGCCGCGCCGGAGCTTCCCGCTCGTGGTCTTGGGCAGGGTACCCGGCGCCAGCAGGGCCACGAGTTCCGCCGGCTCGGCCAGCACCTCCGCCAGCGCGGCGTCGACCGCGGCGGCGATCTCCGGCGCGCGGGCGGCGGCGCTCCGGCCGATCTCGGCGGCGATCCCGATCGCCTCGCCCGCCGGGCCCTCGACCGCGAAGGCCGCGACCCGCCCCGGGCGGAGAGCCGGCACGCGCGCCTCGACCGCCGTCTCCACGTCCTGCGGATAGACGTTGTGGCCGCGCAGGATGATGAGGTCCTTGGCGCGCCCGGTGACGAAGAGCTCGCCGCCGTCCAGGAAGCCGAGGTCCCCGGTCCGCAGCCAGGTCGCGCCGTCGCGGGGCACGAAGGTCGCGCGGGTCGCCTCCGGGTTGTTCCAGTAGCCGCGCGCGACGCAGGGGCCGCTGAGCCAGATCTCGCCGACCGTCCCGTCGGGGCAGGGGAGGCCCGTGCGCGGGTCGACGATCCGCAGGTGCTCGGGCCGGACCGGCCGGCCGCTGCTCGCGAGGGCGGTGCCGGCCTCGTCGGCGACGGCGCGGCCGGCCGCCAGCGCCGCCGGCGCCACGCTCAGCCGGCGCCACGGCGTGCCCAGGGGCTTGGCCGCGACGAGGAGGGTCGCCTCGGCGAGGCCGTAGGCGGGGCTGAGCGCCGTCGGCGCGAAGCCCGCCGGGGCGAAGCGCGCGGCGAAGCGGGTGAGGGTCCGGGGCCGGATCGGCTCGGCACCGCTGTAGGCGACGCGCCACCCGGCGAGGTCGAGCCCCGCCAGCGCGGCGGCGCCGACGCGCTCGCAGGCCAGCCGGTAGGCGAAGTCCGGGCCGCCGCTGATCGTGCCGCCATGCGCGCCGATCGCCTCGAGCCACGAGGCGGGCCGGGCGAGGAAGGCCTGCGGGCTCATCAGCACGAGCGGCGCGCCGGCGAAGATCGGCTCGATCAGCCCCGCGATCAGGCCCATGTCGTGGTAGAGGGGCAGCCAGGAGACGAAGACGTCGTCTGGGCCGGGCGCGATCGCCTCGGCGAGCCAGCGGGCGTTGGCGACGATGTTGCCGTGCGTGACCTCGACGCCCTTGGGATTCGCGGTCGAGCCCGACGTGTACTGCAGGAAGGCGAGGGTGTCGGGCGGGCACGGGACCGGCCGCCACGCCTCCGCCCCGGCGCTGCCGACCGCGTCGACGCAGACGATCGCGCTTACGGAGCTGCCCGCGCAGGTCGCCGCCACGGTCTCGCGGTTCGCCCGATCGGTCAGGACGTGGCGCGGTGCCATGTCGGCGATCATCAGGGCGAGGCGGGCCGCGTGGTGCGGATCCCGCGTCTCCGGCGGGAAGGAGGGCACGGCGACGAGGCCCGCGTAGAGGCAGGCGAAGAACGCCACGACGTAGTCCGGCCCGCTCGGCAGGGCGATGAGCGCCCGCGCGCCGGGCTCGGCGTCGCGCTGGAGGCGCGCCGCGAGGGCGCGGACCCGCCGGTCGAGTTCCGCGTAATCGAGGGACGCCCCGACCGCGCGCCCGTCCGTGAGGAAGCGCAGGGTCAGCCGGTCGGGCGTGGCGGCCGCCCGCGCCCGCAGGATCGCCACGAGGCTGTCGTCCGGCGCGGGCCGGTGGGGCGACGGCGCGCGGTGCGCGCGGCCCACGTGCAGGCTCTCGTGCAGGCTCACGCGCCGGCTCCCGCCTGGCGGCCGCGCGGCGGGGCGGCGCGGTGCTCCACCACGAGGCCGCGCTCGAGCTTCACGACCTGGTCGGCCCGGTCGAACCAGCGGTCGTCGTGGGTGACGACGAGGATCGTCCGGCCCTCGGCGGCCAGCTCCGGGAGGAGCGTCTCGTAGAAGGCCGCCCGGGAGTCGGGATCCTGGTCGGCGGCCCACTCGTCGAAGATCATGACGGGCCGGTCCTCCAGGCAGGCGACGAGGAGGGCGAGCCGCTTGCGCTGGCCCGTCGAGAGATCGCGGGTCGAGAAGACCCCGTCCCGGAGGCTGACGCGGCCGTCGAGGCCGAGGCGCGCCAGCCACGCGCGCGCCTGCGCCTCGCGCGCGGCGTCCGGCCGGCCGAGCAGCGTCTCGAACAGGTGGAAATCGGAGAAGACGGCCGCGACGTGCGCGCGGTAGCCGGCGAGGGCCGCGCCCGCCACCGGGCGGCCGTCCAGGCACAGCGTCCCGCCGGTCGGCGGGTGCAGGCCGGCGATCACCCGGGCGAGGCTGGTCTTGCCGGAGCCGTTGCCGCCGACCAGGAAGGTGATCTCCCCGGGGCGCAGCGTCAGGTCGACCGGGCCAAGGTCGAAGCGGTCGCCGGTCTGCGGATCGGCCCGGTGATGGGTCACGCCCCGCAGGGTCACGGTGGCGTCGCGCCGGAGCGCGGCCGGGCCTGTCCCCGGATCGCCGACCGGCTCGGGCGGCAGCTCGGCGAAGGCCGCCTCGATCCGCCGCGCGCCGACGCGGGCGAGGTTGACGAGCGGCATCGTGTTCAGCACCGCCTCGAGCGGCCCCATCAGGTAGAGCAGGGCGATGACGTACCCGGTCGTCACCGCCTGGCTCTGCGCGCCGGTCCCGGGGACGAACAGCGCGAGCCCGATCAGGGCCAGGAACAGGATGCGGCCCCAGCCCGCCGCCAGCGCGAGGAGGGCGAGGCCGCGCCGGCGGTGGTCGGCGACGCGGGCGATCGCGGTCGCCAGGACCGCGTCGAGGAAGTGGCGCCCCTTCTCCCGGTTGAGGCGCAGCTCCTTGGCGCCGCCGTGCAGCGCCTGGAAATGTCCGACGAGGCGGTCCTGCTCCGCCCCGGCCCGGGCGAGGTGGCGCGTGACGCGGCCGTAGCAGGCGGAGTAGCCCGCGGCCCCCAGGGCGATCGTGAGGGCCGAGGCCAGGAACAGGGGGAACGACAGATAGCCGAGATAGGCGAGGGTCGCCGCGACCACCGCGCAGTTGGTGACGAGCACGGGCAGCGCCGTGAGGAAGTTGGCGACCTGGTTGGCGTCCTCGGTCACCAGCGCCTGCACCCGGGCGCTCCCCACAGCCTCGAGATCCGCGAACGCGGCGGCCTGGACGCGCGCGGCGATCGCGGACCGGAGATCGGCGAGCCCGCGCTGCCCGAGATCGGCGAAGAGGGCGCGCGAGACGACGAGCGCCGCGCAGGCGAGGAGGGCGGTCGCCGCGAAGGCGGCGACCCGGTCGGCCCGGGCGGGCTCGGACGCGTGGAGCGCCCCGTTGATGAGCACGATCAGGCCCGTCGTGGCGATCCCGCCGACGAGGCTCGCCGCGCCGGCCAGCACGAGCCGGGCGCGGGCGCCCCGCGCGAGGGCGCGCCACAGCGCGGTCCCTGGCGCGGACCCGGGCTCCGCGAAGGCGAACGCCGCCGCCATCACTGCGCGCGGCCGGCTTGCGCCATCGCCACCACGACCTTGCGCGGGCCCTTGAAGGGTGTCCGCGCGTGGGCGGTCAGCATGTTGTCCAGCATCACCACGTCGCCGGACTGCCAGGGGAAGACGACGGTGTGCGCGGCGAGCACGGCGCGGATCGCGTCGAGATCCGCGTCGGGGATCGGGCTGCCGTCGCCGTAGTAGACGTTGCGCGGCAGGTCCGGCTCGTCGACGAGGTCGAGGAGGGTCGCGCGCACCTCCGGCTCGAGGTTCGAGACGTGGAACAGGTGGGCCTGGTTGAACCACACCGGCTCGCCGGTCTCGGGGTGGCGGGCGGTGCCCTGGCAGACCTGCCGGGTGCGGAGGTCGCCGTCCGGCTTCCACTCGCAGGTGATCCCGTGGCCGGCGCAGTACGCCTCGACCGCCCCTCGGTCCTGCGTGCCGAACACCTGCTCCCAGGCCACGTCGAGCCCGTTGCCGTAGTTGCGCACGTACATCAGGCCCCGCTCGGCGAAGCGCGCGCGGATCGGCTCGGGCACGGCGCGGTAGATGGCGCGGCTGTCAGCCAGCGGCGTCTCGCCCCCCTCGGGCGCCGCCTGCTGGCAGTAGAACCAGATCTTCATCGGCCAGTCGCGGGCGTAGGCCTGCTCGTTGTGCAGCGGGATGTGCTGGTGGGGCGGGTACTCGGTCGAGGTGTAGACCCCCTGGGTCACGGCGCTGCGCGGCGTCGAGCCGAACTCGTAGCTCAGGAGGTCGTGGCCGAAGCCCGCCGCGAAGCTGCGGAACGCGTCGGGCCCGTCGAGGCTGAAGCCGCGGAGCAGCAGGCCGCCCGCGGCGTGGAGGTGCGCCTCGGCCGCGGCCCGGATCGCCGGCAGCGCGTCCGCGAGCGCCGCGCCCGCGGCGCCCTCCGGCGGCGTGACCAGGAGCGGCAGAGGACCCTCGTCCCGCAGGGGCTTGGTCACGAGTTCCATCACGGCGTCCTCCATGGTGACATCCCGTTCGTTCGCGCCGCCGGCCCGCGCGCCGCCGATGGGCGGGCGCGGCCGCCTCAGGCCGCGACCTCGGCCCGCGCGCCGATCCGCCGGCCGACGAGGTCGAGCACCGGCCCCCGCCGCGCGTGGATGAAGAAGTGGTCGCCCTCGAACAGCGCGAGGTCGAAGGGGCCGCGCGTCTCGCGGCCCCAGGCCTCGAGGTCGGCGCGGGCGACGTCGTCCCGCGTCCCGCCGAGCGCCTGGATCGGGCAGTCCAGCGCCGGGCGCGCCGCGTAGGTGTAGGCGCCGCGCAGCCGGAAATCGGCCCGGAGCACCGGCAGCACCAGGGCCATCAGGGCGGGATCGGCCAGCGCCTCCGGCGGCGTCGCGCCGTAGGCGGACAGCGCGTCGCGCAGGTCCGCGTCGCTGCGCGGGCGGCGGAAATACGCCCCGTCGCACACCGCCGGTCCGGCGCATCCGGAGGCGAACAGCGCGCGCGGCGCCGCGATCCCGCGGTCGCGGAGTTCGTGCGCCAGCTCGAAGGCGAGCAGCGCGCCCAGGCTATGGCCGAACAGCGCGTAGGAGCCCGTGACGGAACCGGCGACCTCGTCCGCGAGGCGCCGCGTCAGCGCCCGCGGGTCGGTGCAGGGCGCCTCGCCGATCCGGGAGCCGCGCCCCGGCAGCTCGACGGGCCTGACGTCGACCGCGTCGGGCAGGCCGCGGCGCCACTGCGCGAACACCGCGGCGCTCGCCCCCGCGTAGGGCAGGCAGAACAGCCGGACTCGTCCCGGCACGGTCACGCCCGCGCGCCGCCCGCGTCCCGCTCCTGAGCCTCCATGTGTCGGCGCAGGCTCAGGGGCCGCATGTCGGTCCAGACCTCGTCGATGTAGGCCAGGCAATCGGCCTTCGCGCGCGGATCGCCCACGGCGCGCCACCCGTCAGGGATGTCGCGGTAGCTCGGCCAGATCGAGTATTGCTCCTCGTGATTCACCACCACGTAGAACAGCGTATCTTCGCGATCGAACGCCATCGATGCATCCCGTTCAGGTGAAAGCTGCGAGCTGCCTCGCCAATGAATCAATGAACTTCGCTTGTCGGCGCATAACATGGCCGAAAGATCGCCGGACTCAAGGGCCCTTTTACATATTTGAAATGTTCTAATTTAATTCATTACTGCTCGATCGTCAGAAGTGTTTTCCGGAGACCTTGAATCACTGTGGCGGTTCGCGCTACGCAGTGCGGCCGGCGGGTTCGGCCGGCGGGTGTTCTGTGGTCCGGGGCTTGGCGGGGGACGCGGTCAGTGGCGTGTGCGCGAACCAGCTTCCGGTCGCCTGCGAGCGGTCCCGCCGGGGGAACGCGCGGCTCCCCCGAGGGAGGCGCCGCCCCCGTGCGCCGCGGCGGCGAGGATCGCCGCGCACCTCGCCGCGCGCCCCGGCTCCCACCCCGTTGTGCGGACGAGGAGACGATCGGATGACCGCGCGCGCCGCACCGCTCTGCGACGTCATCGGGGTCGGCTTCGGGCCGTCGAACCTCGCCCTGGCGATCGCCCTGGCCGAGACCCCGGCGGCGCGCGGCCTCCGGTACCGCTTCCTGGAGCGGCAGCCGCACTTCCGATGGCACGGCGGCATGCTGCTGCCGGGCAGCGACATGCAGATCTCGTTCCTCAAGGACCTCGTCACGCTCCGCAACCCGACGAGCCCGCTGACCTTCGTGAACTACCTGCACAGCCAGGGTCGACTGCACGATTTCATCGATCTCGGGACGTTTCATCCCAGCCGGATCGAGTTCAACGACTATCTCCGCTGGGTGGCGGACCATTTCGCCGACCGGTGCGACTACGGCGAGACCGCGGTCGCGGTGGAGCCCGGGCTGGGACCGGACGGGACGGTCGAGACCCTGTGGGTCGTCACCCGCGACGCCGCGGGCCGCGAGATCCGCCGCCAGACGCGCGACCTCGCCCTCGCGGTGGGCGGCGCCCCGCACGTGCCCGCCGCCTTCGCCGCCCTGGCGCGCGATCCCCGGCTCTGCCATTCGAGCCGCTACCTCGACCACGTCGACCGGCGCGGCCCGGGCAGCCCGCTCGACCTGTCGCGCCCGGGCGCCCGCGTGGCGGTGATCGGCGGCGGCCAGAGCGCCGCCGAGATCGGCCACGATCTCCACGCCCGCTTCCCGCAGCTGCAGGTCGATCTCGTCTTCCGCGGCCACGCCCTCCGACCGTCGGACGCGACGCCGTTCGTCAACGAGATCTTCCACCCCGACCGCACCGACTTCGTGTACGCGCAGCCGAGCGAGCGGCGGGCGGCGATTGTGCGCAGCTACCGCAACACGAACTACGCGGTGATCGACGCCGACCTGCTCAAGGCGCTCCACGTCATCGTCTACCGGGAGAAGGTCTCCGGGCCGCAGCGCCTGCACCTCCGGCCGCGCAGCGAGATCCTCTCGGCCGTCGGCGACGCGGGCGGGATCAGGCTGCGGACCGTCGACCGCTACGCCGAGGTCGAGGCGGAGCGCAGCTACGACGGCGTCGTCCTGGCGACCGGGTACGCGCGCGACCCGAACCCGGCGATCCTCGAACCGCTCGCGCCCTACCGCGACGGGCCGGACCTGGCGCGCGACTACCGCGTCCCGACCCGCCCCGGCTTCGTCCCGCGCATCTACGTCCAGGGCTACTCGGAGACCTCGCACGGTCTGAGCGACACCCTGCTCTCGGTCCTGCCGGTCCGCGCACAGGAGATCGTCGACAGCCTGCTCGATCAGGACGGGCGCGGGGGCGCGGTCGCCCCGGCGCGCGCGCCCGCCGCCGGCGGGATCCGCGCCTGGGAGCGGCAGGGAGCGCATCCATGAGGCTCGCCGTCCCGCGGACCGGCCGGGCGCGGCGCGCGGAGGCGTGCCGCGGGCGGATCCGCCGCCCGCTCGCCCGAGTCGGCGCACGGGCCGGCGCATGGGGATGAGCCGCCCGCGCGGCGATCGTCGCGCCCTCCTCGCCGGCCTCGCCGCGGGCGTCCTGGGCCTCGTCCCGGGCGGCTTCGCCGCGTCCCCCGCGGGCGCGTCCGAAGACCCGCGGCGCGCGGAGACGGGCGGCGCGCCCGCCGCCCGCGTGGTCGCCCTCGACGGGTTGTTCGCCGAGACGCTCCTCGCGATCGGCCTCGTGCCGGTGGCGATCGCCAACCGGCCGCTCTACGAGAAGCTCATCGCGCAGCCGCCCCTGCCGGACTCGGTCCTCGACCTCGGCCCGCTGCAGGAGCCGAACCTCGAGTTCCTCAGCCTGATCGCCCCCGATCTCATCCTCGCCGCGCCGTGGCAGGCGCAGATCCAGGTCGCGCTGACCCGGATCGCCCCGGTCGTGGCGCTGCCCATCGTCGCGGGCGCGCGGGAGCCGATCGACCACCTCGAGGCGCTGACCCGCGACCTGGGGGACCGCGTCGACCGCGCCGCGGCGGCGCGGGCGCTGGTCGCCGGGACCGACGGGGCGCTCGCCGAGGCCCGGGCTGCGCTCGCGGGCCGGACCGGGCGCCCGGTCTACATCTGCCGCTTCCGCGACGACGGGCGGCAGCTGGCCGTCTTCGGCACGCGCAGCACCGTCGGCGCGGTCGCCCAGCGCCTCGGCCTGACCAATGCCTGGACCGGCCGGCAGAGCGGCGCGGGCACGGTGCTCGCCGCGGTCGAGGACCTCGCGGAGGTGCCCGACGCGACGCTGATCCACTTCGACCGCGGCGCCGAGACCGCGCGCGCCCTCGGGCGCCTCGACGACAGCCCGCTCTGGCGGGCGCTGCCCGCCGTGCGCGCCGGCCGCGTGATCCGCATGCCGGTCGTCCATCCGAACGGCGGCCTGCCGTCGGCCGCGCGCTTCGCCCGTCAGGTCGCCGCGGCCCTCGGGAAGGCCCCGGCGTGAGCGCGGCCGGGGCCGGAGCGCGGCGGGCGCGAGCCGACGGGTCCGGGGCCTCGCCGCTCTGGCGCGGGGCGGGGCTCCTCGCCCTCGCGCTGGCGGTGAGCGCCGCGCTGCTGCACGCCAACCTGGCGGCCGTCCTGCCGCCCGGGCAGTGGTGGGCCGCCCTGCTCGACCCGACCGACGGCGACATGCCGCAGCTCGTCCTGCGCGACAGCCTGCTGCCGCGCCTCGCCATGGCGGTCCTGGCGGGCGGCGGCCTCGGCCTCGCCGGCGTGCTGTTCCAGCAGGTGCTCGACAACCCGCTGGCCGAGCCCGGCACCCTCGGCGTGTTCGCGGGCGCGAAGCTCGCCCTGGCCCTCGCGACCCTGTGGTGGCCGGCCCTCCTGATCTACGGCTACGAGCCCGTCGCCGGCGCCGGGGCGGCCCTGTGCACGGGCCTCGTGCTGCTGCTGAGCGGGCGCAGCGGCTACGCGCCGTCCACCGTCATCCTCGCCGGACTGGTGGTCGGGCTGTCCGCCGAGGCCGCCAACCGGATGCTGGTGCTCGCGCATTTCGACGCGCTCTCCGACCTCTACGCGTGGCAGGCCGGCGCGCTGAACCAGAACAACTGGGACGGCGTCCGCGGCCTCGTCCCGCGCCTCGCCCTCGCGGCCCTCGCGGCCGGCCTGCTGGCGCGCCCGCTGACCCTGATCGAGCTCGGCGATGCCGGGGCGCGGGGCCTCGGCGTCTCCACCGCCGGCACGCGGCTCGCCGCCCTCGCCCTCGGCGTCGCGGTCGGCGCCAGCGTGACCGGGTATCTCGGGGTGATCGGCTTCGTCGGCCTGGCGGGGCCGGCCCTCGCCCGCTACGGCGGCGCCCGCCGGCTCCGCGACCGCCTGCTCTGGGGGCCGGTGGCCGGGGCGGTGCTGCTCGTCCTGACCGATCAGCTCGTGCAGCGGCTCATCGCCCGCAGCGGTGTCCCGACCGGCGCCGTCACCGCCCTCGTCGGCGCGCCCCTGCTGGTCGGCCTCATCCTGGGTCTGCGCACCGCGCGCGAGGCGCCGCCGGCGCCGGGGCCTATCCCGGTCCGTCTCGCCCGGCCGTGGCCCGCCATCGGGGCGCTCGCGATCCTCGCCCTCGCGGCCGTCGGCCTGTCGCTCACACTGGGGCGGGATGCCCAGGGCTGGCTGTGGAGCCCCGATCCGGGCGCCCTCCTGGCCTGGCGGGCGCCGCGCGCGCTGGCCGCCCTGGGGGCCGGGGCCATGCTCGCCTACGCGGGCGGGCTGCTGCAGCGGCTGACCGGGAACCCCCTCGCGGGCCCCGAGCTGTTCGGCGTCTCCGCGGGCGCGGCCCTCGTGGTGGTGCTCGTCCTGTTCCTCGCCCCCGGCCTCGGCCCGGCCGCGATGCTGGCCGCCTCCGCGGCGGGCGCGCTCGCGACGCTGCTGGCGGTCCTGGCCCTGGGCCGCCGGGCGCGCTACGCCTCCGCCCGGATCCTGCTCGTCGGCGCGGCCCTGACCAGCCTGATCGGCTCGGTGATCGCGCTCCTGCTCGCCACGGCCGACCCGCGGACCGCCGCCCTGCTGACGTGGCTCTCGGGCTCGACCTACAACGCCACCGGGACCGAGGCCGGGCTCGCCTGCCTCGGCGCGGCCCTGGTGCTCGCGGGCACGCCGCTGCTCGCGCGCTGGCTCACGATCCTGCCGCTCGGGGCGGAGACGAGCCGGGCCGTCGGGCTCCAGGTCGCGCGGGCGCGCCTGACGGTCCTGTCGGTCGCCGCGATCCTGACCGGCGCCGCGACCCTGCTCGTCGGCCCCCTGAGCTTCGTCGGGCTGATGGGGCCGCACCTCGCCCGCGGCCTGGGCTTCAGCCGGGCCGCCGAGCAGCTGGTGGCGGCGACGCTCGCCGGCGGCCTGATCATGGTGCTGGCCGACTGGCTCGGGCGCGTCGCGGCCTTCCCGTGGCAGTTGCCCGCCGGCCTCGTCGCGACGGTTCTCGGGGGCGCCTATTTCGTCTGGCTGATGCTGCGCCGATGATTCTCTCCCCGCTGAACGCCCTGTTCGTCGGCCCCCTCGAGGGCTACCGGGATCGGATCGTGTCCGCGGAGGATCCGCGCCCCTCCGTGAGGGGCGCCGACCTGCTCGATCCGCGCGTCCTGACCGAACAGCTCGACCGGTTCGCCCGCACCTTCGCGGCGCCGGAGCCCCGCGCCGTCGCGTCGATCTGGGCGAAGCAGCACTTCTCGATGCTGGTGGTGCCCGCGCTCGCCGCCAACATCGTGCTCGACCTCATCCTGCCCGTGGCCCTCGACGCCGTCGAGATCGTCCCGGACGACGGCGGGCTGACGCGGGCGCTCAAGCTGCGCGACCCCGCCGCGGGGAGCGACGGGCCCGGCGGGCAGACCCAGGAGAGGGCGCCGGCGGATCGCTTCGGCGCGCTGATCGACGCGCACCTGGCGCCCCTGGTCGGCGCCCTGGCGGCGGTCTCGGGCGTGGCGCCGCGCGTGCTGTGGAGCAATGCCGGCAACATCTTCGAGTTCGTGGTGCGCCGCACCGAGGGGCTCCCGCAGGCGGGCCGGACCGGGCACGCGGCCGCCGCGAGCGTCCTGACGAGCCGCCGCCGGTCCGGCGCGCCCAACCCGCTGTTCGCGCCGATCCGCTACGTCCCGGAGGCGGGGGACGCGCCGGCGGGCGCGCCGCCGCGTCGGGTGCGGAAGGTCTGCTGCCTGCGCTACCTCATCCCCGACCAGAGCCTCTGCGGCGCCTGCCCCCTGCCGGCACGCCCCGAAGCGGGTCCGGCGGGAACGGACGGCCCGAGGAGGCCCGCATGAACGGTCCCGATGCGCCGGTCGTCGCGCGGCCGCGGGGCGCGCCGACGGCGGAAGCCGCGGGCGCCCCCCCGCTCTTCACCCTGCAGGGCGCGAGCTTCGGACTCCCCGAACGCACCCTGCTGCATCCCCTCGACCTCGTGATCCAGCCGCGGCAGGTGGTGGGCCTGATCGGCCATAACGGGTCCGGCAAGTCGACCCTGATCAAGCTGCTGGGCCGCCAGCAGGCGCCGACCGCCGGCCGGATCGCGTTCGCGGATCGCGCCCTCAGTGCCTGGGAGGACCGCGCCTTCGCGCGCGAGGTCGCCTATCTGCCGCAGGCGCTCCCGCCGGTCCCGGGCATGACCGTGCGCGAGCTCGTGGCGCTGGGGCGCTATCCCTGGCACGGCGCCCTCGGCCGCGTCGCCGACCGGGATCGTGAGGCGGTCCGGCGGGCGCTCGCCGCCACCGGCGTCGCCGCCTTCGCGGACCGCTTCGTCGACACGCTCTCGGGCGGTGAGCGGCAGCGCGTCTGGCTCGCGATGATGATCGCGCAGGAGCCCGCCTGCCTGCTGCTCGACGAGCCGATCTCGGCCCTCGACGTCGCCCACGCCGTCGAGATCCTCGCCCTCGTGCGCGATCTGGCCCATCGTGACGGGCTCGGCGTCGTGGTGGTCCTGCACGACGTGAACATGGCGGCGCGCGTCTGCGACCGCATCCTGGCGCTGCACTCGGGACGCCTCATCGCGGACGGCCCGCCCGGCACGCTGATGAACCCCGACACGCTGCGCGCCGTGTACGACATCCCGATGGGCGTCATGCCGCATCCGGATACCGGTCGGCCGCTGAGCTACCTGCGCGGATCGTAGGCCGGCGCGCGACCACCAGCTGCTCGCGATCCGGCACGCTCGGACCCAGGGTCCGAGCGCGAATCGGCCGGACACTCGGGTGGCGGCGCGCCGCGGACCTCGTCGCCGCCCGGCGGTGACCTCGTGTCGTCTGGACGATCGAGGCATCGGGAAGAGCGCGGCCGTTGCGGCGGCTCCGACAACGCTGGCGAGGACGGAGGGATTCCGAGACGGTGACCGGCCCCCGCGGGGCGGTCCCGTGTCAGGCTTGGGTGCGATCGGAGTGGCGGCTCTGGGCGGTTTCCTGCCGGTGCGCTTACCGACGGCATTGGTTGAGACGCAGACAGAACCGCCGCGAAGCACCCAGCACCGCGGTCTTGAGATAATAGATTATATACAATAACCCTCCGGATCCGCAGTCTGCGCTTCGGGACGGCGCGCTGCGTGCCGAGGCTACGCATGCAACCCTTCTTCTCGACAGAGGGAATTCACCCCAAGGACGCGTTCCGGCGCTGGCGCGAGACGATCTGCGAGCGATTGATCCCGATCGATCAGCAACCCCTTCACGGGGTTCCGTTTCAGGGCAGGCTGGACGTCACCAGCATCGGGCCTGTGCCGATCTCCAAGATGGCACACACCGCCATGCGGACTGAAGCAACCCCCGACGCGATTCGGCGCTATGGGCAGCCCGACCGCCTCTACGCGTCCTTGAAGCTCTCCGGTCAGGACGCCATCCAGCAAGGCGATCGGGAGGCTGTATTCCGGACGGGCGACTTCGTCGTTATCGACGCACGCCCGGCCGTCTGCGAGGCCGACACGGGCATCTCCCTCGTCATCGATCTGCCGCGCGAGCGCTTCGAGGCCATGCTGGGTCCGTCCCGGCTGTACTGTGCACTCACGGTCGGCGCGGACCTCGCCTCCACGACCCTGGCAAACACCTTCCTCCAGGAGCTGGTGCGCATGGGCGATCAGCTCACGCCCGACGCGGCCGCGCGCATGGCGGCGATCGGAACGGACCTGATCATAGCGAGCCTCGCCGAACGGATGGCGCAGGAGGTACCCCGTTCCGTCCACGGCAACGTCACGGTCCAGCGCGCCAAGGCCTATGTCGAGGCGAACCTGAGCGACCCGAACCTGGATCCGCCGCAACTCGCCGCCGCGATGGGCGTGTCGCTGCGCCGGCTCCAGGAACTGTTCCACGAGCGCGGCCGGCACATCTCCGACTACATCTGGGGACGCCGCCTGGAGGCGGCAGCCAAGCGCCTGAATGATCCGGCCTGCGCCCACCTGTCGATCGGCATGCTGGCTTACGGCTGCGGTTTCAGCAGCCAGGCGCATTTCGCGCGCCGCTTCAAGGATCGCTACGGCATGAGCCCGCGTGACTACCGGCAGGCGCACAGCCGAGACAAGCAACCGGGCGCGTCCGCGTCCCGGCCGTCATTCTCGTGACCTGAGTGACCGGTTCGGGTCGCTCCCGGAACGGCAGTTCGGGGTGATCTCCCGCCTGTCCGCTTCTGGGCATCAAGTGCGGGAAAGCCGACCTCGGCTTCCATTCGCGCCCAATCTCGAGAAGCGGCGGACTCCGCCACAATCCGGCGCAGGAGATTTCGCATCGCGCTTCGACTGTGCGCGGCGAACGCGCACCGCGTGCGCTGGCTTGCGGTACCAGTCATCCAACCCCCATTCGCCGAGGGCTGTCGGGCGCGGTAAGGTTGATACCCTGCGGCGGGTCGCATCCCGGTCAGGGCAGGCGACGGTAGACACGGGCGAATTCCGTGCCGCGCCGGATTTCGCAGATGCCGGCTCGGCTGACCTTATCGAATACGCGAAGGGATGACTTCACCGTGCGGCGCGGACCTTCCGGATCGGATTCGCGGCCTTCTGCTCCTCTTGGTAAGCGGCGATGGCCATCGAGCAATTCGGTGTCAGGAGGCCGGCTCTCTCGCGGAAGCAGGCCTGGACTTCCCCGCCGTCGGGCGAGAACTGGCCGCAATGTTCCAGGTAATCTCCTATGCAGTGGCGCTTCAGATTCTCCTGGCTCGCCTGTGGCTGGGCAAAGGCCATGTTGGAGACGAGGCCGAGGACAGCGGTGAGGCAAGCGGTCTTCGAGATACTCATGATCGGCTCCGTAGGGGGATAGATCTACCGAGGAGACGCCTTCAGGCTCCGGTCATCGCCAAATACGGGATGAGGAAGGCGCAGGCGAAGTTGCCGGCGATGACCAGCAGGATGACGGACTGCATGCCCATGACGGCTCACCTCGTCTGCGCGAGGAGACCGGCTGCGGATGCGGGCGTCAGCATCGGCGCGCAGGCGATGGCGCCGATCACGCTGATGACGATCAGCAGTCGTGCGATGATGGTGGTCATGTCGGTTCCCCCTCGTGGCCGTTCGGGCCTTTGGTTAATGAAGGATTTAAGAGCTCGGCCTTACGCGCGTGTTGCTTCGATTGTTGCGTCGAGCAGGGGCCGGCAGACACCGCTGGCGCGACCGCTGTGGGACAGGCCGCAAACTGACACGTGTCGTGAACGGTCAAGCATTCGCTCCGCCGTGCACTCTGCCGAAGGAGGCGGCGACCTGGCCGACCAAGGTCGCCCAGGGCATGTCCAAGGCCGCGTAGACCGGGCCCGCCTCCGGGCGGGCGTTGTCCTTCAGGATCTCGACCATCAGCGTCGCGTAGTCGGACAGGACCACGCCCGCCTGCGCCATACGGAGAAGGCCGGCCTGGCGCTTGGTCTCGCTGAACGTCCCGGAGGCGTCGACAGCCACGTAGGCGTCGAGGCCGCGGGCGACGGCTGTCATGGCTGGGAAAGCCGCGCAGACCTCCAGCGAGATGCCGGCGAAGATCAGCTTCTCGCGGCCCGTGGCCTCGATGGCCCGGGCGACGCGCGCGTCGTCGTAGGCGTTCACCGACGAGCGGTCGATGATCTCGTTTCCGGGCAACGCCGCGACCAACTCGGGGAAGGTCGGACCCCATAGGCTGTCGCGCGCCGTCGTGGTGACCACGATGGGCAGGCCGAGCGCCGCGGCGGCCTTCGCCAGGGCGATCACGTTGTGCTTGAGCTCGCCCGTCGAATAGTCCCGCACGCCCGTCATCAGGCCGACCTGATGGTCGACGAGGACGAGGGCTGCGTTCTCGACGGTGAGCGGTTCGTAGGCGCGAGCGGTCATCGTATCCTCCTGCTCAAGGCCCGTCGGGGCCGGCGACGAGCAAGAGCTATCGGCTGGACCGGCGGCCCAGAAGCCGCAACAATCCGAACCCAGCGTCCATAGGTTTGGACGACGAGGGGGCGGCGTGCTCGACCTGAACGACTTCTTCTACTTCGTGCAGGTCGTCGATCGCGGCGGCTTCACGGCCGCCGGGCGGACGCTGCGCGTGCCGAAATCCACTTTGAGCCACCGCCTCCAGCAGCTGGAGGGCGCCCTCGGCGTCCGGCTGTTGAACCGGACCTCGCGCCGGTTCGGCATGACGGATGCGGGGGAGGACTTCTACCGCCACGCGGTCGCGATGCTCAGAGAGGCGGAGCTGGCGGAGACGACGATCCGCCAGCGCCTGACGGAGCCGACCGGCACGGTGCGGTGCACGGCCGGCGTCGCGACCATGCAGTTCGCCCTGGCGGACATCATCGCGGACTTCCTCGTCCGCCACCCGAAGGTGAATGTCGTGGCCCACGGCGCGGACCGCACCGTCGACATCGTCGGCGAGAACTTCGACATCGCCGTGCGGGCCCATACGGACCCGCTGCCGGACTCGAACCTCGTCCAGCGTACCCTGGCGCCGGCGCCCTGGTTCCTGTTCGCGGGATCGGCATACCTCGACGAGAACGGCGCTCCGGACAATCCGGACGCCCTTCGGGACCATCCGTCCCTGTTCATGATGCGGACCGGGGTCGCGCCGGTCTGGCGGCTGCGGCACGCGAGCCGCGCCGGGGACGAGGCGGTACTGCCGTTGAGCCCGCGGCTGATGGGCGATGACATGGTCGGGCTGCAGCAGGCCGCCATCCGCGGCATCGGCGTGGTCGCTCTGCCGAGCTACATCTGTCGTCAGGCCGTCCGCTCGGGTGCCCTGCGGCGCGTTCTGCCCGACTGGGTCGCGGGCGACTCCACCCTGACGGCCCTCATTCCCTACCGCCAAGGCCTGCTTCCGTCCGTGCGGGCCTTCCTCGACCACCTCGCGGCGGAGTTTCCGAAGGCCGTGCTGCTCTAGGCGCGGGCGATCTCGGCGGGGTCGGTCGAGGGGGTGCGGAGCCGGGGCCGGTCCCCATCCGCCGCGAGCGCCACCGGATGCCGGATCCCGGCGTCCAAACGATCGGACGATAGGTCCGAAAATGGCTGCCTTCTCGGCCAGCGTTTGTCGCAACACCATCGGCACATCCACGCAGCGAGGCAGGACATGACAGCTCTCGAGACCATCCACGGGGCCGACGCGCTCCACCCGAGGCTCGGCGAGACCGTTCTCGGAGCGCCCCACCGCATCGGCTCGAACTTCTCCGCGGCGCACTTCTCCGAGGAAGCCTTCGACGGGCGCATGGACCCGCTCCTGATGGTCGACCACTTCGTCATGACCGGGCCGACCTTCGAGCCGCACCTCCATGCCGGCATCTCGGCCGTGACCGTCATGTTCGAGGACGCGACCGGCCACTTCCTCAACCGGGACACGCTGGGCCGAGACGTCGCCCTCGAGCCGGGCGACCTCTACTGGCTCGCGGCGGCGTCGGGCGCCGCGCACGAGGAGAGGCCGGCCGAAGGGGCACGGGTCCACGCCCTGCAGGTCTTCGTCAATCTGCCCGCGCGCCTCAAGGCGCAGCCGGCGCGCGCGCTGCACGTTCGCGCGGCCGACATCCCGGTCCTCGAAGGCCGCGGCCATCGCGTCCGCGTCGTCCTGGGGCAGAGCGGCGACGTTGTTGGCGCGGGTGGCACCCCGGAGGAGATGACACTGCTCGACGGCTTCCTACAGCCGGGCGGCGCCTTCGCCCACGCCCTGCCCGAGGGGCGGCAAGCCTGGATCTACGCCGTGTCGGGGCGCGTGTCCGTCCGCTGCCGTGAGGAGGAGCGCCTCCTGCCGGAGGGCGGCGCCCTAGCGGTGGGCGCCGGTTCCGCCGCGGAGATCATCCTCGAAGCCGCCGAGGCTGCGCATGTCGTGCTGATGGCCGGGCGGCCGATCCGCGAGCCCTTCGTCAAGCGCGGTCCGCTGGTGATGTCCACGGTCGCCGACGTCGAGCGCGCGCTCGCCGGCTACGCCCGGGGCGCGTTCGGCCGCATCCCGGCCTGAGATCCGATCGTCCGACACACGAACCCCGCGCGGCGCCGAGCGACGCGCGGACGGCGGAGCCTTGCCCGGCGGCGGTCGGGCCGATGCACCAGCGGGAACTGCGATGCGCGACGACACCTTCGGCCCCGATCCGGCGCCAGGGACGATCACCATTCCGCTCGCCGACGATGAACGGCGGCGCGAGGACGCCCTGCGGGACCTGTTCGCGCGCTTCTGGGGCAACGCGACGGGAGAGCCGCGGGCCGTCTACGACACCTTCATAGCCGGCAGCCCGCGCGCGGACGGCGTCGCGTTCGACCCCGTGGACGAGGCCGGCATCCGCGGCTGGTGGGTGCGCCCCGCGGATGCCGCGCCCGGCCAGGCGATCCTCTTCCTGCACGGCGGCGGCTACGTCCAGGGCACGGCCGCGGCCTATCGCGGCTTCGTCAGCCAGATCGCGAGCCGGGCCGGCGTCGCCGCGCTCGCCATCGACTATCCTCTGGCGCCGGAGGCGACGCTGCCCGCTGCCCCGGAGGCGGCGCTGGCTGCCTGGGATTGGTTGATCGGCCAAGGCTACGACCGGATCGCCGTCGTCGGGGACTCGGCCGGGGGCGGGCTGAGCCTCGTCACCCTGGCGAGCCTCGCCCTGCGCGCGCGCGGCCCTGCGCCGGTGGCCGGCGTCGTCTTCTCGCCCTGGACCGACCTGACGCTGTCCGGCCCCTCCATGAACGATCCTTCGGTGCAGGACCCGCTCATCGGCCGTGCGTACCTGCAGGACTGCGCGCGCAAGTATGCCGGCGCGCGCGATGTCCGCCACCCGCTGGCTTCACCGCTCCTCGGCGACCTGCGCGGATTGCCCCCGCTCCTGATCCAAGTCGGCACCGACGAGCGCCTCATCGACGACGCGACGCGCTACGCCCGGCGCGCCGAACAGGCTGGCGTCGCGGTGTGGCTGGAGGTCTGGGAGGGCCTGCATCACGTCTTCCAGCTCGACATCGCCCACCTCGACAGCAGCCGCCGGGCCCTCGACCGAGCCGCCGCCTTCCTGCGCCGCGCCTCCGCATCCTGACCATCGCCGCTCTCGAAGAGGACATGTCCGCCATGCCCACCCGCGCCCCCATCCCGGATCAGGCCTTCGACGTCGTCATCGCCGGCGGAGGCTCCGCGGGCGCCGTGCTCGCGCGCCGGCTCAGCGAGAATCCGAACCGGACGGTTCTTCTGCTGGAGGCCGGACCGGCCTACGCGCCGGGGGCGTATCCGGACGTCATCGCGAACGCGAACTGGGTCGGCGGCGACGCGGCGCACGACTGGGGCTACCACACCCAGGACCGCTCCGGCCTCGGCCACGACGTGCGCGCGATCCGCGGCAAGGTGCTCGGCGGCAGCTCCGGCGTGAACGCCGCGGTCGCCATGCGGGCGCGGCCGTCCGATTTCGCCCGCTGGACCGCGCGCGGTCTCGACGGCTGGTCGTGGGACGAGGTGCTCCCGGTCTTCAGGGCACTGGAGAACACGCCGGCCGGCGACGACGCTCGGCGCGGGCGCTCCGGGCCCTTCCCGATCCGCCAGCGCACGATGGAGGAGATCACCCCCTCCATGCGCGCCTTCGTGCTGGCCGCGGAGGCGGCCGGCCTGTCCCGCATCGCCGACTTCAACGGCGCGGAGCAGCACGGCGTCTCGCCCTACCCGCTGAACGTGGTCGAGGGCCGACGCGTCAACACGGGCATGGCCTACCTGACTGAGGACGTTCGGCGCCGACCGAACCTCGCCATCGTCGGGGGCGCCGAGGTCGACGCCGTGCTGTTCGACGGCCGGCGGGCGCGCGGCCTCCGGCTTCTGGGCGGCGCGACGGTGGAGGCCGGACGGGTGATCCTCTCGGCCGGGGCATTCGGCAGCCCCGCCATCCTGATGCGGTCGGGCATCGGGCCGGCGGCGCACCTGCGCGACCTCGACATTCCCGTGCTGCAGGACGCGCCGGTCGGCGAGCGGCTCAAGGAGCATCCGTTCTACTACAACGTCTACGCGCTCAAGCGGGAGGTGCGGGCGATGGACCCGGTCGCGGGCGCGATCATCTGGACGCGGTCGCGTGAGGCCGCCCCGGACGAGTTGGACCTTCACATCTCGGGGACGCACATCTTCGATCCGGCGCAGAGCCCGACCGGCGGGGCCATCGTACTGGCCTGCTCGGTCACGCTGCCGAGGTCCGTCGGCTCGGTTCGGCTGACGAGCCGCGACCCCCGCGCCATGCCGCTCATCCGCTACAACTTCTTCGAGGACCCGGCCGACCTGAGGCGCATGTTGGAAGCGGTGCGCCTGTCGCGGCGCATCGGCCGGACGGCCCCGTTCAGCGACGTGGTCGCGGCGGAGCTGTATCCCGGTCCCGATGTCCGTGACGACGACGCGCTGCGGCGAGCCGTGCTCTCGGCAGTCGACGGCTACGCCCACCCGACCTCCTCCGTCCCGATGGGCGGCCGCGACGACCCGTGGGCAGTGGTCGATGGGAGCGGGGCGGTGCGCGGGGTGGACGGCCTGAACGTCGTCGATGCCTCGATCATGCCCGACATCGTCTCGGCGCCGACGAATGTGACCACGATCATGCTCGCCGAGGCGATCGGCCGGAGGCTCGGCTAGAGCCGTGCCCGATCGCGTTGCAATCGGGCACGGCTCTAAACCTTTGTCTTGACGCGCTCTCTTACGCCGAACCGGTATCCACTTCGGCGGAGAGCGCTCGAGCGCTCGGCCGGGGGACGGCCGAAGTCGGGACGCCGTTTTCGAGAAGCCGGGCCGCGCGCCTCGGCGCGTCCGGCCCACCGCCTCCCCCGGCTTCACACGAGAACGGTCACAGACATGGCGCGTTCGACCTCGAAGCGTCTTGCCCCAACCCGCTCCCGCACGGGAGCGGGGGGCATGGCGCGGCTGCCTCGAACGAGGCGCCTTCCTGATCGTCGCGATACGGTCGGAAGCGGCGCCAGCCGCATGACCGTCCGCGCAGACCCTCGCAGAGGGTGCTTGCGCGGACGGCGTCCGCTACAATCGGCGCTTCCGGCAATGGAAAAGGGCGATCCAGGCATGGGCGACATCACGACGGTAGCAAAGGCCTTCTTCGATGCCTGCGAGACCGGCGGAGGCTGGGAGGCGTGCGCGCGCTACTGTGCCCCGCATGCGACCTTCTCCGCCCAGGCCGATGCCCTGGCCGGCGTGACCTCCCTGCGGGACTACACGGAGTGGATGAAGGGGCTCCTGACCTTCATCCCCGACGGTCGGTACGAGGTGCGATCCTTCGCGACCGACGAGGAGCGCCGGAACGTGATGGCCTACGGGGTCTTCCACGGGACCCACACTGGCGAGGGCGGACCCTGCCCGCCCACGGGCAAATCCACGTCGACCGACTACGTGTATGTCATGCAGTTCGAGGGGGACCGCATCATCGGATTGACGAAGATCTGGAACGACGCCCGGGCCGTGAGAGAGCTCGGCTGGGCTTAGCCATCGCAGCGGCGAGCCTCGTCTTCCGCCGAACAGCGTGACGAGGCCGCCCGACAGATGCGCATCGCGCGGACGAGCTTCCTGGCCTGTCGCTTCTCGCAGGTCTCCGTGACGGCACGACCGGCGACCTTGACCATGAAGTGCCCATCAGCGGCCATCTCCTCGGTGACGTGAGACATGCCGGCGGTCTCCTGTCGTTCGGGGCTCGGATGTCGGGCGGCCCATCTCCGGGGCTGGGTCGGGTGCGGCAAGGGCCCGTGCGCGGGTGCCCAGGATTGCCTGGGATCGCGGTCAGACAGGCGGGTTCGCCCCGCAACCCGCCTCCCGCCTTCGTGATCCTGCGTCAGGAGCCTTCGCCTCACCGACCGGAGGCGCCGCCCTGGGCCGCGACTTCAGAAGCCGCCCGGGCGAGATCGCGTTCGAAGCGCGGGTCGTGGAACAGCGCCTCGGCGATGACGGCCGCGGCGATTTTGCCGGCTTCGAGGTCGGACGGGAAATGGGTGCCGGCGATCACCCGGTTCTCCCCGTAGGTCCCGGCGAAAGCGAACAGCGCCTGGCGCTTCTCGGGCACGAGGCGCGACAGCACCGTGGCCGCGAGATACCCGAACGTGGCGTGGCCGCTCGGGTAGGACGTGCTGTCGGAGCGATGTCCGAACGTGGCGAGGTCCGGCTTCACCGTGTAGGGCCGCGGCCGCGCGATGGCGGCCTTCGCCGCCAGCACGGCGAGTTCCCCGTCCTGGAACACACTCTCGATCAGCGCCGCGGTGTCCGGCATCGTCTCCGCCGTGAAGGCCGGGCCGAGCACACCGGTGAAGCGGTCGAGGGTGCACGGCAGGTTCGCGGTGATGCGCCGCTCGTCGTCGGGCGTGCGGGCGCGGACCGCGGCCTCCACGGCCTGCATGTCCGCCTTGGCCGATTCCGAGCCGGCTTCGGGCGGGGGCGGCAGGACGCGCTGCAGCGCCATCGCCGCCGGGTCGACGTAGGTGCTGTGGAGCGTCGCGGCGGTGACGGGCAGGGCAAGGGAGAGGAGCACGGCCAGCGTCGCGGTGAGCCGCCGGCCACCCCGGCCGGAAATCCGATCTTTCACCACCCCTCCTCAAGCCGTGCCAGGTCTCACCGCTCGCAGCCACGCCGCCGGGCCGCCCCGAGGCTTCTCCGGGGCTACTCCGGGATTGTCTCGGGCAGCAGCGTCACGAGCACCCCGAGCGCGACCGCCGCGACGGCGGCGCACGCGAGATAGGCGGCATCGAACCCCGCCTGCTGGACCAAGGTTCCGGCGATCACGAACGACAGCGAAGCGCCGGCGCCCTGCACGGTCCCGATCAGGCCGTGGGCGGCGTTGTAGCGGCCGGTTCCTCGGGTGATGTCGGCTATGACCAGCGGCTTCACCGCGCTGAGCAGGCCGGCACCGACGCCGTCGAGGCACTGGACCGCGATCAGCCAGTACGGGTCGCGCCAGACGAGATAGAGCAAGGCGCGCACGGGCAGCGCGGCGAAGCCGATCACGAGCAAGGGCTTGCGGCCCCAGCGCTCGGCCCGGCGGCCGACGATGAGCCCCATCGGCACCATCACCCCCTGCGCGCCGACGATGCAGACGGAGACGATGACGGACGACCAGTCCGGGCGCGCCTGCCCGATCTCCTGGGCGACGAGGGTCAGCAGCGGCGCGTTGGCGAAATGGAAAAGCCCTACGCAGGCCGCGAAGACCATGAGCGGCCGGCAGGTCAGCAGGGTCCGCCACCGGGCCGGGGCTTGCTCCCCCTCGCCGCCGCCGCGAGCCCGGCGCGCGTCGATGGCATCGCGCGGGATGGAGTAGAGTGCCGCGGCCGAGACGATGGCGCAGGCCGGGACCAAGAGGAACACCGCGCGGTCCGGGAACAGCCAGCCGACGAGCCCGATCAGCACGGCGATGGCGACGTTCCCGGTCCGCTCCAGGGCGGCGTTGCGGCCGAAGCGCCCGGCGATCCGGTCGGATGGGAACAGGCCGAGCGTGAGCGTCGCGATGGCCGGGCTCAGCATGCCCCCGACGGCGGCCAGCACGCAGGAGGCCGCGAGCACGGGCCAGAAGTACGGGAAGAGCGCGACGAGGAGCGTGGCCAGCGAGAGCGCGACCAGGGCGCCGAGCAGGATCACGCGCTTGTCGCGCACCGCGTCGATGGCGGTCCCGATGGGCGTCTGCACCACGATGCCGACGATGCCCGACACCGTGCTGACCAGCCCGACCGAGGCATCATTCCAACCGCGGTGCACGTAGAGGTAGACGTTGAGGTAGGGCTTGATCGCCCCGTTCACGTCGATGAGCAGGAGGTTGAGGAGGTCCAGGGACCTGGAGACGGATGGCCGTCGCGAAGCGGGCGGCCGCTCCCCCTCGCCGATGTCCTGCTCCATGCGGTCCGCTCCCCTTTCAGCCAACCTAGAGCGGCGCGGCACCGAACCGAGGTGACCCCACCCCGAATGAGCGTGACCGCCGGTAGAGGCGCTCCGGCCCGGCGACCGCGGCGCCGACCCGCCCGAAGCCCGCGACGCGCGCGACCGTTCCGGCCTGCCGGGTCTCGAATGCCGCCCGCGACCTGTCGGGCCCGGCGCCGTGACCCGCGCACCGCCGTCGTTCACCCCGCCTTCGGGCCAGCGGCACCACCGCCTTCGACGCGTGGCGCGACGGCGAGATCCGCCGCATCGAGGCACCGCGTCGCGATCGTGAAACCCGTCTCCGTGAGTCCGAGGGCTTCCTCGGCAAGCTGAGGCGCGCTGAGGACCGCGCGACCTCCGCGCGTTTCGTGGCGGAACATCCCACCGGGCCAGGCGCCGCGCCCGACATCGCCCCAACCACCGGTAACCCTGACCACCGACCCGTCAAGCACCGGCTCGCGGGCTCAAGCCGGGAAGGCGCGCAGGAGGTCCTCCGCCCCGTAGGGCTTCTTCACCACCGGCACGGCGGCGAGGTCTTCCGGAATGCGGAAGCCGTCGCCGTAGCCGGTGGCGAACGCGTAGGGGATGCCCAGTTCGAACAGCCTGCGCGCGACGGCGATGCTGGTCTCGGAGCCCAGGTTGACGTCGAGCAGGGCCCGGGCCGGCGGCGCCGCGTCGATCAGGCGGAGCGCCTCGCGCGTCGACGACGCCATGTCCACGTTCGTGGCGCCGAGCGACGTGAGCAACTCCTCGGCCTCCAGGGCGATGATCATGTTGTCCTCGACGACCAGCACGGACCCCGCGAGACCGCGCAGCGCCTCGGCGTGAACCGCCCTGACAGCCTTCGGCGCGGCGCGTGAGGCGTTCTGGACGAAGGCCGGGGGGATGGTGAAGCGCGCCTCGACGCCCGCCAGTTCGTAGCGCACCTCCGCCTCGCCCTTGAGCTCGTACGGGATCGACCGCTCGATGATGGTCGTGCCGAAGCCGCGCCGGGTGGGCGCCCGCACGGCCGGGCCGCCGGTCTCGCGCCATCGGATCACCAAGTGGTCGAGGGCGTCCCGCTCCCAGCGCAGGTCGACCCGCCCGAGGCTGTCGCAGAGCGCGCCGTACTTGGCCGAGTTCGTCATCATCTCGTGGACGACCAGGGCGACGGTCGAGAACGCCTGCGGTTCCAGCAGGACGTCGGCGCCGTCGAGCACGACCCGGCCGGCCTTGGGTCCGAGGTAGGCGCCGGCCTCCAGCATGACGAGGTCGCGCAGGGATCCCGGTCCCCAGTTGCTCGAGGTGATCTGGTCGTGCGCCCGGGCGAGCGCTTGGATGCGGTCGCCGACCGTGTTCGCGAAGGCGCTGTCCGCCCCGTCCGCCGGCCGGCTCTGGGTCACCACCCCGCGGATCAGGTTCAGGATGTTGCGGACCCGGTGGTTGAGCTCGGCGATGAGGAGTTCCTGACGCTCCTGCGCGACCTTGCGCTCCTTCTCGGCGGAGTCGGTGAGGCGCAGGATCACCTCGAGCAGGGTGATGCGCAGGGCCTCGGCGGTCCGCATCTCGACCTCGGCCCAGGGGAGCGAGCGCCCGTGCACGGTCTCGCGCCACGCCTCGAAGCTCTTGCGCGGGGTCAGACGGACGCCGTTCGGCCCCGGAGTCGCGGGCTTCACCGGGTTGCCCGCCCAGGTCACGGTCCGCGAGACCTCGCGCCGGAAGTAGACCAGAAAATCCCGGGGCGTGCGCGACACCGGGATGGCGAGCATGCCGGCCGCCCGCTCGGTGAAGTCGCGGCCCGGTTCGTGGACGCGCCCGATCTCGTCGGTCGCGTAGGCCTTGCTCGCGGCCGTGCGGTTGAGGAAGCGCACCAGGCCGGCGAACTCCTCCGCGGTCGGGGTCGAGCCCTGGAGCGTGATCTCGCCGTTCACCCACAGGCCGATGCCGTCGCAGGGCAGGATCGCCGCCAGGTCGTCGAGGAAGTCGGAGAGGCTTTCCAGGTTGGTGCCGCCGGTGGCCAGCGCGCCCAGCAGGCGGTTGTGCAACTCGCGCGAACGGACCTCGCGCTCGGCGTCGGCCTGCCGCTCGCGGGCCTCCAGCAGCCAGGAGAACATCTGGCCGAACAGCTCGGCGCCGGTCCGGCGCTCGAGGGAGATGTGGCGCGGCTCGGTGTGGTGGCAGGCGAACAGGCCCCACAGGCGACCGTCGCGCAGGATGGACACGGACAGCGAGGCCGCCACGCCCATGTTGCGCAGGTATTCGAGGTGGATCGGCGAGACCGTCCGCAGGGTCGACAGCGACAGGTCGAGGGGCTGGCCGGCCGGATCGCGCGGGGGCAGCACGGCGGCGCCGGTGTCGTCGACGTCGGCGATGATGCGCAGCCAGTTGCGCGCGTAGAGGGCGCGGGCCTGTTTGGGGATGTCGGAGGCCGGGTAGTGCAGCCCCAGGTAGGGAGCGAGGCCGGACCGGGCCGCCTCGGCGATGACCTCGCCCGAATGGTCCGCGGCGAAGCGGTAGACCATAACCCGGTCGAACCCGGTCAGCGCCCGCATCTGGCGGGCGGCCTCGCGGCAGAGGGGGTCGAACCCCACGGTCTGCTGGAGACGGGTGACCATGCTGCGCACGAGGTTGCCGGCGCTGAGGTGTTCGGTGGCGCTCGGCTCGGCCTCGATGACGATGGTGTCCCCGGACCGGTGGAGGGCCACGTCGAACGGCTCGCCGCCCGGCACGAGCCGGAGGCCGAAGACCCGGTCGACGGCGTCCGGCCCGCGCAGGGTCTGCAGGTGCCCGCGCAGGGTGTGGATGGCCTCGCGGTCGAGGACGGCATCGAGGGGCAGGCCGAGAAGTGCCGCCGCACCCTGGCCGAGCCAGGTCGCGATGTTGTCCGAGGCGCGGGTGACGATCCAGTCCGGGGAGACCCCGATGAGGAAGCCGAACCCCTGCACCGCGCCGAGGATGTGGATGGGCTCGCGGTCGCAGGACGAGAGGTCGATCTCCGGCGTCGGTTGCGACGCGTTCAACTGGTCCATGGGCCCACGATGCTGCGCGCAGGCAAGGGTCCGGCTGCGGTTCGGATATTGTCTTCGCAGATCAACGCGGCACGGCGCGCGGGCGTTGCAGGACCGGCCTCTGCCAGCACCCACGATCCTTTCCTTCGACGCGTTGCCGCGACCTCGGGATGCCCGGAGCGTGGAACCGCTCCGGGCGGCCGGATCAAACTTTGCCGGTGAGCTTGTCGGCCACGTGCTTGGCGCCGTCCTTGACGTTCCCGGTCGTCTTCTGGGCTTCGCCCTTCAGTTCCTGCGCCTTACCCTCGGCCTTCAGCTTGTCGTTGCCAGTCGCGCTGCCGATGCCCTGCTTCACGTTGCCGACGGCCTCATTGGCCAGGCCCTTGATCGTGTCGGTGGTGCTGCTCCTGGCGGTTCTCCTTCGCGACCAGGCCTTCGCGACCAGGCCTTCGCGACCAGGCCTTCGCGACCAGGGCGGCCACGGGGATCGGGAACGGCTCTCGCCCGGGCGCCGTTCCGCGCGGCCGGTCACGGTCACGGGAGGGTCCTGACGCGTGCCCAGCGGGTGCACGGATCGACGCGACGGCCAAGTCTCGACTGCCCGGTGGGGAAGGGCGCTCCGCGCGAGCGGGATCCGCTAGGGATGTGCCTTCGCCCTCGTGCGCGCGCTCCTGTTCAGTGCGGCTCCTTCGGACGCGACCACGCCCATGTCAGCCGGTGCCGAAGCCGGCGTACCCGCCTGGACGCCACCCGGACGGAGCAATCCGACGCGCATGCCGGGTGACATCATCCCGCCTCCGGATCGCAGGCAGCACGACGGCACCGGCGCGGCGTGGTTCTCGGAGTCGGTACCTACGCTGACGATCTGGCGACCCGGGCAGTCAGGTCTCGCAGAGAATGCTGCCGAAGCAGGATGCGACGGTTCGGTCGATCACATTTCTTCGGACGGAGCTCTTCGCAAGCGAGCCAGGAAGCAGTCGTTCCTCCGCTCAAGCTCGAATCACACGCCGTCGTGACGATCGGGCGCGCCGAGTGGGCATTCCTTCGGCCGTTGGCCGAGCCAGTTTCCGCGGGGAGAAATCAAAACTCGACGTGCGGAAAATCGCTGTCAATCCAGAGACTTAGATCGAGTTGAGCGGTGCTGGCGGAGACGGAGGGATTCGAACCCTCGATACCCATTTCTGGGTATGCTCATTTAGCAAACGAGTGCCTTCAGCCGCTCGGCCACGTCTCCGGCGCTCTGGCTCTAGAAGGTCGGATCCGGCGGGTCAACCCGATCCTGGCGGGCGGCGGCCACGCGGCGGCGCTCGACGTGCTTGGCGACGCGCAGATGCCGCGAGATCGCGTAGTTCATCGCCGTCAGGAAGCCGTAGGTGCCCCGCACGAAGTGGCGGCGGCCGAGATAGGCCTTCAGGAAATTGCCCGGCAGCTCGACGAACACCCGCCAGGTCGGGATCACCACGCCCCGCGACTCCAAGTCGTCCGCCTGCTGGTCGGAGTAGCGGTTCAGCTTGTCGAGCTGGTCGCCGAGCGAGCGCACCGAGAAATGATGGATCACGCCCCGGAGCCGGCCCGGCTTCACCCCCGGTTCCAGCGCCACCCGGTCGTGGACCGGCGAGGCGGCGTAGCGGCCCCGATCCTTCCGGTAGAGCCGGACCGGCGTCAGCGTGTAGGCGAGCGGGTGCGGCCGGCCCTCGCCGGGGAAGATCTCGGCGATGCCGATCCGCCACGCCGGCCGGCGCGGCTCGCCCGCGGCCCAGAGGCCCCGGATCTCCCGGGCCAGCTCCGGCGGCACCACCTCGTCGGCGTCGAGGTTCAGGAGCCAGACGTGCCGGCACTGCTCCTCTGCGAAGCGCTTCTGCGGGCCGTAGCCCGGCCAGGGATGGTGCAGCACCCGCGCGCCCAGCGACTCCGCCAGGGCCTGCGTGCCGTCGGTGGACCCGGAATCGACCACGACGAGGTCGTCGGTCAGGCCGCGGACCGCCCGAAGCGTCGCGCCGATCCGGTCCACCTCGTTGTGGGCGATGATGAAGACCGACAGCGGCAGGGGCCCGTCGGGTCCCGGGAGCGGCCTGGGGGCGGCGGCGCCCTCCGGAGCGCGGCTCACGCCAGCCAGTCCGGCACCCGGTCGAGGGCGATCAGGGCGTCGACGTCGAGGCGCGGGCGGACCACCGCCGCGCGGTCGCCCCGCACCAGAACCTCCGGCACCAGCGGCCGGGTGTTGTAGGTGCAGGACTGCACCGCCCCATAGGCGCCGGCGCTCATCACGGCGATCAGGTCGCCGGGCCTCACCTCCGGCATCTCGCGGTTGAGGGCGAGGTAGTCGCCGCTCTCGCAGACCGGGCCGACCACGTCGGCGACGAGGCGCGGCGTCTCGGGACCCGGCTCGATGACCGGCCGCAGGCCGTGATAGGCCTCGTACAGGGTCGGGCGGATCAGGTCGTTCATCGCCGCGTCGACGATCACGAAGGTCCGCCCCTCGCTGTGCTTCACGTAGAGCACCCGCGTCAGCAGGATCCCGGCATTGCCGACGATCATCCGGCCGATCTCGAAGACCGGCCGCAGGCCGAGCGGGGCGAAATGCGGCCGCAGGGTCGCCGCCAGCGCGGCCGGGTCCGGCGGCGGCGCGTTGTCGTCGCGGTAGGGGATGCCGAGGCCGCCGCCGAAATCGATGTGGCGCAGGGGATGGCCGGCCGCCAGCAACTCCCGGGCGAGGCCGGCGAGCAGCCGGGCCGCGTCGGCGAAGGGCGCCAGATCGGTGATCTGGCTGCCGATATGCATGTCGACGCCGTGCACCGCGATCCCCGGCAGGGCGGCCGCAGCGGCGTAGACAGCCGGCGCCCGGGTGATCGGGATGCCGAACTTGTTCTCGTACTTGCCGGTGGAGATCTTGGCGTGCGTGCCGGCGTCCACGTCGGGGTTCACCCGGACCGAGACCGGCGCGCGGAGGCCGAGGCCCACCGCCACCTCGGACAGGACCGCGAGTTCCGGCTCACTCTCCACGTTGAAGCAGAAGATGCCGGCCCTCAGCGCGGCCTCCATCTCGGCGCGGGTCTTGCCGACTCCCGAGAACACGATCTTGCCGGGGTCCACGCCGGCCGCCAGGGCCCGCTGCAGCTCGCCGCCGGAGACGATGTCCATCCCGGCGCCCCGGGCCGCGAGGGTCCGCAGGACGGCCTGGTTCGAGTTCGCCTTCATGGCGAAGCAGACCAGCGCGTCGTCGGCCGCGAACGCCTCCGCGAAGACGCGGAAGTGCCGCTCCAGCGTGGCGGTGCTGTAACAGTAGAACGGTGTGCCGACCTCCGCGGCGAGGCCGGTCAGGTCGACATCCTCGGCGTGCAGGCGGCCGTCGCGATAGTGAAAATGGTGCATCTCGGCCGTGTCTCGTCGCCGTATCTCGTCCCGCCGGAGCGCGGGCTGTTTCCCGTGAAACACTCCGCCGCCGGCCGCGGCGGGCGCGCGCCGGTGGCGGGGTCCGACCGAGTCCGAGCGGGGCCACCGGGCGCGGCACCGCGACGGCGTGCCGGCCTCCGCCCTCTACAGCAGCGGATCCAGAATGAAAGGCTGCTTCGGCACCCGGTAGCCGCGCCGCGCGCCGCGGCTGGTCTCGACCGGCGCCTCGGTGCCGCCCGGCGGGACCGCCGCCGCGGAGAGCTCGTCGCCGGCGCGCACCGAGGCCGGGTCCGGCTCCGGGGCGCCGCCGCCGAGGCCGACCGAGACCGGCAGCGTCCGCCGCCCGGTCGGCGCGTCCGCACCGGCCTGCGCACCCGCCCGCGGGGCCGCCGTCTGGGGCGGCTCCAGCGCACCCCGCCGCCCGCAGGCGGAAGCCGCCAGGGCCACGAGGCCGGACACGGCGAGGAGTTTCAGGGCGGGTTTCGACAACATCGCGCGAGGGTCCGGCGGGCTCGGCACCGGCACGCGAGGGCCGGCGGGAGCGCTACCTTAGCCGTTGCCGCGTCCCGGCGCGAGCGCCCGTCCGCCACAGGCCGGCCGCGGCGCACGGTTGGGGCCCGTTCCCGCGGTTCCCGGCCCGGCCTCGACAGCCGGGAGGCGTCAGCCCCGCCGCTCCTTGCCGCCCTGCGAGCCCTGCCGGTTCTTGGCGGGGGCGTTCTGCTGCTGCTCGGCCTCGTAGGCGTCGATCGCCCGGCGGCAGTTCTCGCTGAGCTTCTTCCAGTTCTTCTGGAAGCAGGCATCGGTGGCCGGATCGTCGGGGGCCAGGTTGCCGCAATAGGTCAGGTAGTCCCCGGTGCAGTACTTCTTCAGGGTCTCGTTGCCGCGCTTCGTCTGCTGCGCGGCTGCCGGCAGCGTCAGGGCAACGGCCGCCGCGACGGCGAGGACGATCGGCTTCAGGCGCATGGGTATCCGTACCATCTGTCGAACTTGTGAATGCAGGACGCGTCGGCGATGCGATGATGCCTTTGCGTGGTCGAAACAAGGCAGTCATCGCAGGTTTTCGGTTGCGTTCCGGTCGCCAAACCCCGTTTCGGAGGTGGATCGGCTCAGACCCGCTCGGGTTCCGGCATCGCCGCCGCGGTCCGCGGCATCCGGCCCGGGGCCGTGAGGGCTTCGGCGACCTCGACGATTCGCCGGCGGAGATCGGCGTTCTCGCGCTCGATGCCGGCCTGCCGGTCCGGCGACAGGTTTCCGGCCCGGTCGTGGCGTTCGTTCTGGCGGTCGGCCACGGTCAGGGCCAGAGCTTCCTCGGCCGCCTTCAGGCTCGCGCGCAGGTCGTCGCGCTCGGCCGCCAGCGCGGCGGCGTCCGGTGCCGGCGCCGCGCCCTGCCGGAGCGCCAGGAGACTGTCGAGCAGGTCGGCATGGGCGTCCTCGAGAGCCTGGAGCGTGGCGAGGCTCGCGCTCCCGTCCTCCCGCGCCAGCGTCAGCTCGGTCTCCAACTCCCGGGTCTTGGCCTGGGCCTGGGCGATCTCGGCGTCGCGGGCAGCGACGTCGCGCGCCAGGGCGGCGACCCGCATCGTCCCGGCCCCGATCGCCGCCATGTCGGCCTGCCGCCGCGCCTCGACGGTCTCGACCCGGCGCTCCAACCGGCGCTGCTGCACGGCAAACTGCGCGCGCAGGAAGTCGCGCTCGGCGGCGATCTCGGCCGGCGACAGGGGCAGGCGCGCCTCGGCCCGCCGACGCTCCAGGCGCGCGGCGCGGGCATTCAGGGCCGGCAGAAGCAGCAGGCCGCACAGGCTCGCCGCCAGGAAGCCCAGCGCGAAGATCATCACCGTTTCGATCACGAGGGTGCAGCCCGCGCATCCGGCCGGAAAACCCGACCCAACTCCACTCTAGCCCAGGTTGGCCGCGAGGGTGAAATCCCGCGGGGCCGGTCAATCAGAACGCGTTCCGACGCCGTCCCGGATCAAAGCCGGCTCAGGCCGGATCAGGCCGGATCAGAACGGGTTCCACGTCGGCTCACGGGTGAACTTCAGATAGCCGACATTGATCCCGAGCCGCGCGCCGACGCCGCTGCGGATCGGCACGACGATGACCCGGTCGTTGACCACCGCGGTCATCCCGAAGCCGCCCACCAAGTAGGCGGAGCCGTCGACGCCGGCGAAGCGGCGGTACAGGTCGCGCACGTTGGGCAGGTTGTAGACCAGCATCATGGTGCGGGCGCCGTCGCCGCCGACATCGAAGCCGAGGGACGGGCCCTGCCAGTAGATGCGCCGCTTGCCGGCGTTGCGGGTGTAGAGCGTGCCCTCGCCGTAGCGGACGCCCGCCACCACGGCGCCGCCGCCCTCCTGGCCGAGGATGTAGCCGTTGGGCTCGCCCCAGCGCCGGCCCGCCTCCTCGACGGTGAGCGCGAGGCCGCGCGACACCGTGCCGAAGAACCGGTGGCCGGATTCCACGATCTCGCCGGGACGGAAGGTCTCGGGCGTGTCGAGATCCTCGCCGGCCGCGCGGGCCGCGCCCGCGGCGCCGAGGAGAGAGCCGCCGAGGGGCGCACCCAGCGCCAGGCCGAGGCCCGCGCGCAGGAGGGTGCGGCGGTCGGTGCCGCGATCGTCTCGTGCCGTCATCGTTGCCTCCTCGCCCGGTTCGATTAACGGTTCGTGCGATGGACCTGAGCCGCTCTGTCCCGCCGGGCCGGCAGAGGCCGCGCCGGGCGGATGAGTCGGACCAGCTTCTGAGGGAATCCGCAAGATGTGGTTAACGCGTCCTGACCCCGCAGTCCGCATGGCCGGGCGGTCGGGCGCGGGCGTCCCGCGTGCGGCGCTCACGCTCGCGCGGGCGGTGGGGCTGTCAGCCGCGCTGTCAGCCGCGCTGGCGGCCCTGCCGGCGGTGGCCCCCGGCCGCGCCGCCGCGGAGGAGGGCCTGACGGCCCGGACGCGGATCGAGCTGCTGACGCTCAACGGCTTCGACCCGGTCAGCTACTTCCTGGAGGGCGGGCCGCAGGCCGGTCTGGCCCGGTTCGAGCTGTCCTGGGGCGGCCAGGTCTGGCGCTTCTCCAGCGGCGCCAACCGCGCGGCATTCCGGGACGACCCGCCCGCCTACGCGCCGCGCCTCGGGGGCTACGACGCCGCCGGGATCCTTGATGGCCGGCTGGTGGACGCCGATCCCCTGGTCTTCGCGGTGATCGACGAGCGCCTCTACCTGTTCCGGGATGCCGGGCGCCGCGCCCGGTTCCTGGCGGAGCCCGGCCTGGCCCGGCAGGCGGAGGCGGCCTGGCCGGCCGTGCGCCGCCTGCAGGATGTCCCGCCCGACGGCTCGCCCGACGCCTCGCCCAACGTGCCGCCTAGGGATGCGCCGCGCTGAGCGCCGCCGCCGGCCGGTCGCTCGCGCGGGCCGGCAGGGCGAGCCGCGGGGCCAGGGCGGGGTCCCCGAGGGCCGCGAAGGGACCGTTGCGGTGATCAGGTCCGTGCTGGCCGTAGCGGATCGGGCCGCCGCCCGGCACCACCACGCAGCCGCCCGCCGCCGCGACGATGTGGTCGCCCGCGGCCGTGTCCCATTCCATGGTCGGGCCGCAGCGGACGTAGATGTCGGCCTCGCCTGCGGCGATCAGCCCGAACTTCAGGGCGGACCCGACCTGGCGCGTCTCCACCACCGGCAGCGCCGCCAGGCAGGTGGCGGTCTCGGGATCGCCGTGCCGCCGGCTGCCCAGGGCGACGAGGCCCGTCCCCGGCGCCGCCCGCGCGCGGACCGGACGCCCGGACCCCGGCCGGCCCGCGATCACGGGGCCCTCCAAGGTCGTAGGGCCGGCCCACCAGACGCGGCCGAGGCCGGGGGCGGCCAGCGCGGCCGCCACCGGGCGGGCGCCCGCCACCAGCGCGATGTTGACCGAGTAGTCCGGCGTCCCGGCGAGGAAGTCGCGGGTGCCGTCCAGGGGATCGACGAGGAAGAAGAGGTCGGCGGGGCGCGCGGTGTCGCCCTGGGCGCGCTCCTCGGCCACGACCGCGATCCCGGGGAAGCGCCCAGCGAGGGCGTCGACGATCAGGTCCTCGGCCTCGACGTCGGCGGCGCTGGAGGGTGAGCCGTCCGGCTTCAGGGCGTGGGGGCAGGGGCCCCGGTGGTAGCGGCGCAGGATCTCCCCCGCCGCGCAGGCGATCTCGGCGAGCGCCGCGGCGATCCGCTCACGCTCCGGTCCCGAGATCGTCGCCGCGCCCGTCATGATGCCTCCCGACACCGCCCTGAATGCCCGAGCGGGGGGTGAATGTCGACGGCCACCGGCCGGAGCGCCGCCTCATCGGCGCTCCGGCGGCTCCCGCGCGGCGGCCGGCATCCGCGCCGGAATCCGAACCGTCCGCCGGATCCGCGCCAGCAGGGCTTGGCTCCGGCGGCGGTGGCGGCGCAGTTCCGCCGCGAGGCCGCGCGCGTCCGGGAGTCCCACGGCCTTGGCGATCTGCCGGGACGCGGTCTCTGACGGCTCCGCGGCGGGATCGGTCATCACGAGCCGCTGCCACTGGTAGACGGCGTCGAGGAAGCCGTAGGTCTCGGCGAGGGCCTCGCCCGCCGCCGCGGGCAGGAGGCCGCGCGCCGCCGCCTCGCGGAAGAGCGACTCCGCGCCGAGGCCGATGCAGCCGGGCCAGTCGTGCGCGTGGCTCAGCACGATGGCCTGGGCGAGGAAGTCGAGGTCGAACAGCGCGCCGGGAGCGAGCTTCAGGTCGTAGGGGCCGGCATGGCCCCGCTCCCGCGCGACCAGGGCCCGCATCGCGCCCGCCTCGGCGCAGACGGCGGCGGTCTCGCGCGGCTGCCGGAGGATTCCGGCGATCGCGGCCGTGACGTCGGCCGCCAGGGTGGCGTCGCCGGCGACGACCCGGGCGCGCGCGAGCGCCATGTGCTCCCAGAGCTCCGCCTCGCCGCCGTGATAGGCCGCGAAGCCGCTGAGCTGCACGGCGGGCGGGCTGTGGCTGCCGTAGGGCCGCAGCCGCAGGTCGACCGCGTAGAGCCGGCCGCGCCGCGTGGCCGTGGTGAGCGCCGCGAACACGCGCTGCGCCAGCCGGTTGTAGGCCACCACGGCGTCGAGGGGACGCCGTCCGTCGCTGGTGCGGTTCTCCGGGTCGAAATCGTACAGGAACACGAGGTCGAGGTCGGATTCGGCGCTGAGCTGGCGGGATCCGAGGCGGCCGAGCGCCAGGATGCAGCAGCGCCCCGCCGGCACCGCGCCGTGGTCCAGGGCGAACCGGCGCTCCTCCGCCTCCAGGCTCAGCGCCACCGTGGCCTCGGCGATCGCCGCGTAGGCCTCCCCGGCGTGGCGCGGGGTGAGGATGCCCGACAGCAGGCGGGCCCCGGTGACGAAGGCCATCTGCCGGGTGGCGTCCCGGCAGCGGTCGAGGCTCTCCTCGTGGCTCGCCGGCTGGCCCAGGAGCGACCGGTACTGCGCGCGGACCTCGTCGGGATCCGTGGTCGGCGTCACGAAGTCGGCGTCGAGCACGGTGTCGAGGACGTGCGGGCTCAGGCCGACCGTGTCGGCGAGGCGCGGCGCCGTCCCCAGGATGTCGGCGAACAGCAGGCGCAGGCGCTCGTGCGAGCGCAGGATGGCGAGGAGTTCGGCCACCGCGGGCATGCGCGCGAAGGCCCGGTCGAGGGCGAGGAGCGCCGCGTCGGGGTCGGCGGTCCCGCCGAGCGCGCGCAGCAGCGCCGGGAGCATCTCGGCGAGGATCTCCCGGGCCCGGCCGGTCCGCAGGGCCGGGCGGCGCCCGAGATGCCAGCTCTGCACGGTCTCCCAGGCCAGGGCCGGGTCCCGGAACCCGAAGGCGCCGAGCCGCGCCAGGGTCTCGGGATCCGGCTCGCTCTCGCCGAAGACCAGGGCGGCCCCGTCGGCGCCGGCCTCCGGCTCCGCCTCGAACAGCAGGGCGTAGTGTGCCTGGACCCGGCCGGCATGGCGGAGCAGGGCCGCCTCGAAGGCCGGCAGGTCGGGGAAGCCCGCGAACAGGGCGAGCGCGGTCAGCGCCTCGGTCCCGGTGGGCAGGCGCTGGGTCTGCTCGTCCCGGATCATCTGGATCCGGTGCTCGAGGGTGCGCAGGAACGCGTAGGCCGCGGAGAGCTCGTCCCGGGCCCGCCCGTCGATCCAGCCCTCCGCGACGAGCTCGCCGAGCATCGCGACGGTCCGGCGCCCGCGCAGGGCGGGCTTGCGGCCGCCGAAGACGAGCTGCTGGGTCTGGACGAAGAACTCGATCTCCCGGATGCCGCCGCGGCCGATCTTGATGTCGTGGCCGCCGACCGCGATGGTCTCGTGGCCGCGGACCATGTGGATCTGCCGCTTCAGGGCGTGGATCTCGGCGATGGCCGGGAAGTCGAAGTGCCGGCGCCAGATGAACGGCGCGAGTTCCGCCAGGAAGGCCTCGCCGGCCGGGATGTCGCCGGCGATCGGCCGGGCCTTGATGAAGGCCGCGCGCTCCCAGTTCTGGCCGAGCGTCTGGTAGTAGTCGAAGGCGAAGCCGGTGGAGAGCGCCACCGCGGTCGAGCCCGGGTCCGGCCGCAACCGGTAGTCGATGCGATGGACGTAGCCGTCGGCGGTCCGGTCGGCCAGGAGCTTCACCAGCCCCTGCGCCAGCTTGACGAGGAAGGGCTTCGGATCGCCGCCGGTCGCCGCGGCAGCGGGCTCGGCCTCGTAGAAGACGACGAGGTCGATGTCGCTGGAGTAGTTCAGCTCGCAGCCGCCGAGCTTGCCCAGGCCCAGGACGATCAGGCCCGACCCGTCCTGCGGCGCCTCCGGATCCCCGGGCCGGTACCGCCCGGTCGCCATCCCCTGCCGGAGGAGCGCCTCGACCGCCCCGCTCACCGAGGCGTCGGCGAAGGCCGACAGGGCGCCGGTCACCGCGTCGAGGTCCCAGCAGCCGCCGAGATCCGCCAGGGCGACCAGGAGGGCGTGGGCCTCCCGGTTGGCGCGCAGTTGACGACCGACCTCGGCGAGGTCGGGATTCGCCCCGCAGGCGGCGCCGACGGCGCGCTGCCGCGCGATGATGTCCCGGCTCGCCGCGTCCGGCGGCTGTTCCAGCAGGGCGACGAGCCGCTCGGGCGACCGGGTGGCCGCCCGCCAGAGGAAGGGGGAATGATCCGCCAGGCCGAGGAGCAGGTCCCGGCAGGGCGGCGTCAGGAAGCCGGCCGGCAGCGCCGGCGCGAGCTCGGCGAGCCGGGCCCGCGCGGCGTCCGGGTCGGCGAGCCCGAGCCGGGGGCGCAGGCCCGCGCGCAGCGTCGTGGCTGACCCGGCGGCCGCTCCCTTCGCCGCTCCGTTCGGAAGACCGGTCTCGTCTCGCATGCCGCATCCTCCCTGGCGCGACGGGGCCGGCATCGTAGCCGACCGGGCCGCCCGTGTCCGGTCCGGCGCACAGGGCTCAAGGCGCCCGCCGCGCGCTCACGAGGCGGCCTGGACCGGGCAGCGGCGACGCGTTCGCGGCCGCGCGGACCCGGAATCGGGGCCCGTCCCGTCCTTCCGTCCGATCCGGTAACGCTTTTCAAAGCCGACCGTGGCGTCTATCCGTGCGGACCGGTCGTCGCCCCCGGTCCGGCCCGCGGGCCGCGCGGGATCCTTTCGGGCGACTCGATCGCCGCAGGGGCGGCCGAGGACCGGGCGGCCGAGAACCGGGCGGCCGGGAACCGGCAGCCCCAATCGGGGTCCCGGCCCGCAGACGTCCGCACCTCAGATCCGCCCGCCCGGAGCGCACCATGTCCTCCCCGACCTCGCCCACCCTGACTCTCGACGGCCTCGACCTCGCCGCCCTGCTCTGCTCCCGCGTCTGCCACGACGTGATCAGCCCCGTCGGCGCGATCGTGAACGGGCTCGAGGTCCTGGAGGACGACCAGGACGAATCGATGCGGACCTTCGCCCTGGAGCTGATCGGGAAGAGCGCCCGTCAGGCCTCGGCGCGGCTGAAATTCGCCCGCATCGCCTTCGGGGCCGCCGGCTCGGCCGGCGCCTCGATCGACCTCGCCGACGCCGAGAGCGTGGCCAAGGGCATGTTCTCCGACGACAAGACCAAGCTGACCTGGAGCGCCCCGCAGGCGCTGTTCCCGAAGAACAAGGTCAAGCTCCTGCTCAATCTCGTGATGGTCGCCACCTCGGCGATTCCCCGGGGCGGCCTGATCGACGTCGTCGTCTCCGGCGACGGCGAGGCGCCCACGCTGGTGCTGAAGGCCAAGGGCTCGCATGCCCGCATCCCGCCCCACGTCGAGGAGCTGATGGCCGGCAGCCCCGAGAGCGGCACCGTCGACGCCCACGGCATCCTGCCGTTCTACGCCGGCCTCGTGGCGCGGGCCGCCGCCATGGATGTCCGCTTCGCGATCGAGGGCGATGAAGTGACTATCACCGCCACGCCCGCAGTGATCGACGCGCCCGAAGACCGCGATGGAGAGGCTTCGGACACGGCGCTGGCGTGAAACTCTGAAAAAGGTGCCGCGCGGGGCCGGGATGGAAACGCTTCCCTAACCCCGCGCGAGTAAGTAGGTTGCGCGAGACCTTCTCCGCGTAACGAGTAGCGCCTATGGACGACCTGCTTCGCGAGTTTCTGACCGAGAGCGGGGAGCATCTCGACACGGTCGATGCAGAATTGGTTCGATTCGAGCAGGATCCGAACAACGAGACTATTCTGCGGAACATTTTCCGACTCGTGCACACGATCAAGGGAACCTGCGGGTTCCTCGGCCTCCCTCGGCTGGAAGCTCTGGCGCACGCCGCCGAGACCTTGATGGGTCGCTTCCGCGACGGGCTGCCCGCCACGTCGGATTCCGTCACCCTGATCCTGCTGACGCTGGACCGGCTGAAGGCGATCCTGGCCGATCTGGAGGCCACCGGCACGGAGCCCGCGGGCTCGGACGACGACCTCATCTCCGCCCTGGAGCGCATGGCCGAGGGCTCGCCCGAGGCCGCCGCCCCGCCGCCGCCGCCCGAGCCGGTCCTGCCCGATCCGGTGGTCCGCGAGCTGAAGCCCGGCGAGGTCTCCCTCGACGACTTGGAGGCCGCCTTCCTGGCCGCCCCCGGTCCGGACGAATCGGACTTCCTCCCGCCGCCGGCCCCCGTGGCCGCGACGCCCGCCCCTGCGGCCGCCGTCGCTCCGGCCCCGGCCCTGGCCCCAGCGCCCGCCGTCAGCGCGGCGCCCAAGTTCGAGAAGAAGCCCGAGCCCGTCGAGGCCGAGAAGACCGAGAAGGCCGAGCCGGCGCGCGCCGAGAAGGTCGAGGGCGCCGAGGGCGAGACGACCGCCGCCGCCAAGAACCAGACCATCCGGGTGAACGTCGACACGCTCGAGCACCTGATGACGATGGTCTCGGAGCTGGTGCTGACCCGCAACCAGCTCCTCGAGATCGCCCGCCGGCACGAGGATTCGAGCTACAAGGTCCCGCTGCAGCGCCTGTCGCACGTCACGGCCGAGCTGCAGGAAGGCGTCATGAAGACGCGCATGCAGCCGATCGGCAACGCGTGGCAGAAGCTGCCGCGCGTGGTGCGCGACCTCTCGGCCGAACTGGGCAAGCAGATCGACCTCGTGATGGTCGGCAACGAGACCGAGCTCGACCGGCAGGTCCTGGAGGTCATCAAGGACCCGCTGACCCACATGGTCCGCAACTCGGCGGATCACGGCCTCGAATCGACCGCCGAGCGCGTGGCGGCGGGCAAGCCCGCCCGCGGAACGATCCGCCTCGCCGCCTACCACGAGGGCGGCACGATCACGATCGAGATCGCCGACGACGGCAAGGGCCTGAACCTCGCGGCCATCCGCAAGAAGGCGGCGGAGCGCGGGCTCGCCTCCCAGGCCGATATCGAGCGGATGACCGACGCCCAGGTCGCCAAGTTCATCTTCCACGCCGGCTTCTCGACGGCGGCGGCGGTGACCTCGGTCTCGGGCCGCGGCGTCGGCATGGACGTGGTCAAGACCAACATCGAGACCATCGGCGGCCTGATCGACATCGCCACCACGGCGGGTCGCGGCACCACCTTCACCATCAAGATCCCGCTGACGCTGGCGATCGTGGCCGCCCTGATCGTCCGGGCCGGCGAGCACCGCTTCGCCCTGCCGCAGGTGGCGGTGTTGGAGCTGGTCCGGGTCGATGCCGGGGCGCAGCGGGTCGAGCACATCAACGGCGCGCCGGTGCTGCGCCTGCGCGAGCGGCTGCTGCCGATCGTCTCGCTCACCGGCCTGCTCGGGCAGTCGAGTCCGGGCGCCGAGACGGACCAGGCCGGCTTCGTGGTGGTCGCCCAGGTCGGACGCGAGCGCTTCGGCATCCTCGTCGACGAGGTCTTCCACACGGAGGAGATCGTCGTGAAGCCGATGTCGGTGAAGCTGCGGCACATCCCGATGTTTGCCGGCAACACGATCCTCGGCGACGGCGCCGTGGTGCTGATCGTCGATCCCAACGGCGTGGCCCGCCAGGTGGCGCAGGGCGTCCAGGGCAGCGGCGGCCACATCGACGCCGACGCCGACGAGGCGGTCGAGATGGCCGACACCAAGACCACGCTCCTGGTGTTCAAGGGCGGCCAGGGCAGCTTCAAGGCGGTGCCGCTGTCGCTGGTCACCCGCCTCGAGGAGATCGAGTGCGCCAAGGTCGAGTGGCTCGGCGGCCGCGCGCTGATCCAGTACCGCGGGCGCCTGATGCCCCTGGTCCCGGCCGACGCGGCGATCACCATCAAGTCGGAGGGGACGCAGGCCCTGGTGGTGTTCTCCGACGGCGAGCGCGCCATGGGCCTCGTGGTCGACGAGATCGTCGATATCGTCGAGGAGCGCCTCGACATCGAGATCGCGGCCGACCGGTCGGACCTGATCGGCTCGGCGGTGCTGCGGGGCCGGGCGACCGACATCATCAACATCGCCCACTTCCTGCCGCTGGCCTACGACGACTGGGCGCGCGGCCTGAAGCGGCCCGAGCAGATCTCCACGGTCCTGCTGGTCGACGACTCGGCCTTCTTCCGCGACATGCTGAGCCCGGTGCTCAAGGCCGCGGGCTACCAGGTGGTCACGGCGTCGAGCGCCGAGACGGCCCTGTCGACCCTCCAGTCCGATCCGCAGATCGAGGTGGTGGTTACCGACCTGGAGATGCCGGGCCGCAGCGGCTTCGACCTCGTCGCCGCCATGCGGCGGGCCGAGCCGCGCGTCGCCGGGCTCCCGGTGATCGGCCTCACCGGCGCGATCGGCGCCGACGCGGTGGAGAAGGCGCGGGCGCTGGCGATCAGCGACCTCGTGGCGAAGTTCGACCGCAGCGGCCTGATCTCGGCGCTGGCCGAGATCGGCGCCGCCACGGTGTCGAAAGCCGCCTGAGCCGCCGCGCCGCCCGCCCCAGGGCGATCGACCCAGGCCGATCGACCCGAGCCCACCGCGACGATCGCGACGAACGAATCCGGAGAGTTCCGATGCAGGCTGCCAACGCCAACACCAGCGGCGCCCCCACCAGCGGCGCCGAGACCGGCGCCACCGACGACTTCGTCACGGTCTTCGTCGGCGAGACGCTGTTCGGTCTGGCGATCGAGCGGGTCCACGACGTCTTTGTCCCTTCCGGCGTGACGCCGGTTCCCCTGGCGCCGGCCGAGATCGTCGGCCTGCTGAACCTGCGCGGCCGGGTCGTGACGGCCATGAGCCTGCGCCGGCGCCTGGGCCTGCCCGACGCGGAGGCCGAGGCGGACGGCACCAAGGCCAGCCCGAAGATGGCGATCGGCCTGGAGCAGGCCGGCGAGACCTTCGCGCTGGTGGTCGACGGGGTCGGCGAGGTGCTCAAGCTCGGCGCCGACAGCCGCGAGGCGGTGCCGATCAACCTGGATCCGCGCTTCCGCGACCTCGCCACCTGCGTCCACCGCCTCGACGGCCGGCTCCTGGTGATCCTCGACGTGGACGCGCTCCTCGGCTTCACGCCCGCCGGCGCCAAGGCGGCTTGAGGGAGAGGTCGATGAAGGCGCCCCACGAGACCACCTGCCTGGTGGTGGACGATTCCGCGGTGATCCGGAAGGTCGCCCGGCGGATCATCGAGGATCTCGGCATGAACGTCAGCGAGGCCGAGGACGGCAGCGCCGCCCTAGAAGCCTGCGCGGCCAGCATGCCCGACGCGATCCTGCTCGACTGGAACATGCCGAACATGGACGGCTACGCGTTCCTCCAGGCCCTGCGCCAGAGTGAGGGCGGGGGCGCGCCGAAGGTCCTGTTCTGCACCACCGAGAACGACGTCGGGGCGATCGCCCGCGCCCTCCGGGCGGGGGCCGACGAGTACATCATGAAGCCCTTCGACCGCGACATCCTGACGGCCAAGCTCGAACAGGTCGGTCTCGTCGCCGACGCGGCCTGATCGCCCGCTCCCTGACCCGCGGCCCGAGCCCCGCGACCCTGCACCCGAGGCAATCATCATGGCCCTGAGTCCCGCGGTCGCCCCGCTGCGCACGCCGCCAACCCAGAGCACGACCTCATCGGCCACGGCGATCCGTGTGCTCGTGGCCGACGACTCGGCCGTGGTGCGCGGCCTCGTGGCCCGCTGGATCGGCGAGGCCGGATTCGAGCTCGTCGGCACGGCTTCCAACGGCCGGATCGCCCTGGAGCTGATGGCCAAGCACGACCCGGACGTGGTCCTGCTCGACATCGAGATGCCGGAACTCGACGGCACGACCGCGCTGCCGCGCATGCTCGCCATGAGCCCGAGCGTGCAGGTCGTGATGATGTCGACCCTGACGACGCGCAACGCCGATATCTCGCTGAAATGCCTCGCCCTCGGCGCGGTGGACTACATCGCCAAGCCGGAGAGCAGCCGCGGCGTCACCACCTCGGACACGTTCCGGGTCGAGCTGATCGAGCGCGTCCGCGTGTTCGGCTCCGCCCGCGCGCGGAACCGGCGCCCGTCCGCCGCGCCCGCCGGCCACGCGCCGGGCTACCACGCCGCGCCCGCGCCGGCGGCCGTGCCGGCCGCGGCGCATCCGGCGCCGGCCGCCGCGGCGCGCCCCGCGACTCCCTTCACGCTCCGGCCCAAGGTCCGCAACCGGACCCAGCCCCGCGCCCTGCTGATCGGCTCCTCCACGGGCGGCCCGCGGGCCGTGGGCGAGATGCTGGAGGGCATCGGCGCCGCCGCCCTGCGGCGCCTGCCGGTCCTGATCGTCCAGCACATGCCGCCGATCTTCACGGCGGTCTTCGCCGAGCATCTGGCCACCCGCACCGGGCTCCCGGCGGCGGAGGGCAAGGCCGAGGAGCGGGTCGAGCCGGGCCGCATCTACGTCGCCCCGGGCGGCCGCCACATGGGGCTGGCCGGCGGGGCCGGCGGCCCGATCATCAAGCTCACCGACGGCCCCCCGGTGAATTTCTGCCGCCCCGCGGTCGACGTCCTGTTCAAGGACGCGGCGGTGGTGTTCGGCGCCGCCACCGCGACCGTGATCCTCACCGGCATGGGCTCGGACGGGACCAACGGCGCCCGGGCGCTCACCGAGGCCGGCGGCCCGGTCCTCGCTCAGGACGAGGCCACCAGCACGGTCTGGGGCATGCCGGGCAGCGTCGCGCGGGCCGGGCTCGCCGAGGCCGTGCTGCCGTTGCCCGAACTCGCGACGGCGCTGCGCGCCCTGATCACGGGGCAGCCGGCATGACCGAGCTCGAGTTCGAATTCCTGCGCACCTTCCTGAAGCAGCGCTCCGGCCTCGCGCTGACGCCGGAGAAACGCTACCTCGTGGAGAGCCGGCTGACCCCGGTCTGCCGCCGCTTCGGCCTCGCCAGCCTCGGCGACCTGATCGGCGCCCTCAAGCTCGCCCAGAACAGCACGATCGAGCGGGCCGTGGTCGAGGCCATGACCACGAACGAGACCTTCTTCTTCCGCGACCGGATCCCCTTCGACCTGTTCCGCGACACGCTCCTGCCGGACGTGCTGGCGCGCAATGCCGGCCGCCGCCGGCTGCGGATCTGGTGCGCGGCGGCCTCGACCGGGCAGGAGCCGTACTCGCTGGCCATGCTCCTTCAGGAGGCGGCGCCGCGGCTCGCCGGCTGGCAGGTGGAGATCGTCGCCACCGACCTGTCCACCGAGGTGATCGAGAAGGCCAAGCTCGGGCTGTACAGCCATTTCGAGGTCCAGCGCGGCCTGCCGGTGCAGTGGCTGATCAAGTACTTCACCCAGGTCGGCGAGCAGTGGCAGATCGCCCAGAGCCTGCGCAGCATGGTGGATTACCGTCAGCTCAACCTGCTGCACAGCTTCGCCTCGCTGGGCCAGTTCGACGTGATCTACTGCCGCAACGTGCTGATCTACTTCGACGCGCCGACCAAGTCCGACGTCTTGGCGCGGCTCGCGGCGCAGCTCGCCCCGGAGGGCGCGCTGCTGCTCGGCGCCGCCGAGACGGTGATCGGCCTGACCGACCGGCTCTCGCCGAACCCGAAGCACCGCGGCCTCTACGGCCACGCCGAGGCCGCGGCGCGCCCGGCCGAGGCGCCGCCGCTGCGCATGGCCGCGAGCCTCTGAGCGGCGCGACCGGTATCCCCGGTCGCGCCCCGGCTCCGGGCCGTCCCCGAGTCCGCTAGCGCGACGGGAATCCGGGCGATCCCGGAAACGCGGCCTTAAGAACCGCGTGGGTAATTTGCACACGGACCCGCCGCCGGGCGAATCCGGCTCATCCGTGACCCGAGCCCCCCATGAGTACCGTCTCGTCCACCGCGACAGCACAGCTCGCCGCGCAGCGATGGTCGCCGCCTGCGTCGCCCCAGACCCGGATGTCCGACACGATCAGCAGCGCGCTGTCGGCCGGCACGATCAGCAGCACCGACGCGACGGCCCTCGCGGGCGCCTTGAGCAGCATCGATAGGAGCCTGTCGTCGACCAGCGCTGCCTCGACCAGCGCGACGAGCCGGTCCGGGCTCGACCCGTCCTCGATGAAGGACCGGATCGACGGCCTGATCGCCGATCAGGTCAGCAGCGGCAGCCTCACCGCCGACCAGGCCACGGAGCTGAAGAACCTGTTCGCCAGCCACGGCCGGAGCACCCAGAGCGCGGACGCCACTGGCGACGGGACTGGCGACGTCGCCGGCCCGGACGGTCCGCCGCCGGGGCCCCCGCCCGGCCCGGCGCCGACGGACGCTGCGGGCAGCGCCGGGAGCGGGGCGTCGGTCTCCGCGTCGGCCTCGACCTCGACCTCGACTTCGACCTCGACCACCGACGCGGCGCGCACGACGAACGACCTGCTATCCACCTTCATCCAGCAGCTCCAGAGCGGCCAGTCGGGCCGCGTCGGCTACGGGGCGAGCGGCACCGCCAACAGCGGCGCCGTCTCGGCGCTCCTCCTCGACTTCCGCAGCTGAGGCCGGGGACGCGCCCGGCGGGCCTCCCGCCCGGTGCATCGCCCGCCTGCGCGCGGCCGGGGTCGACCCCGGCCGCGCGACGCGGCATCACAGCGCCGGACAGGCACGGGAGAGACGGCATGGCGGCAGGAGCGGGGACCGGATTGCCCAAGGTCGCGTTCATCGGCACAGGCGGGACGATCTCGTCCCTCGGCCGCGATGCCCTCGACATCCTCGACTACACCGCCACCGACCGGCGTCTCGAGGCCGGCGCGATCCTGGACGCAGTTCCGGAACTCGCGACAGTCGCCGCGGTGGTGCCGGTGCCGTTCCGGGCGGTCCCGAGCCCGGCGATCGGGTTCGCGGAGTGGCGCGACCTCGTCCGGCTGTGCGAGCGCCTCGCGTCCGAGCACCCGGACCTCGCCGGCATCGTCATCGGGCACGGGACCGCCACGCTGGAGGAGACCGCCTACGCCCTCAGCCTCACCCTGACGGTGGATCTGCCGGTGGTGCTGGTCGGCTCGCAGCGGCCGATGAGCGCCCTCTCCACCGACGCCAAGCTGAACCTCGTGGCGGCCGTGCGCACGGCCGCGGCGCCCGCCTCCCGCGGGCGCGGCGTGCTGGTGGTGCTCAACGACGAGATCCAGGCGGCCCGCGAGGTGACCAAGACCTCGGTGGCCCGGCTCCAGACCTTCCGGACCCCGGATTTCGGCGTGCTCGGCCACGTCGACGGCGAGTCCGTCCGCTACTACCGCCGCTCCGAGCGGGCGCACGCGCCGGGCACGCCCTTCGACATCCGGACCCTGCCGGCGCTGCCGCGGGTCGACGTCGCCTACGGGTACGCCGACGCCGACGGCACCGCGGTCCGGGCCTTCCTGGCCGCGGGCGCGCGCGGCCTCGTCGCGGCCGGTCTCGCGCCGGGCATGACCCCACCCGCCGAGGCCGAGGCCCTGGAGGCGGCGGCCGCCGCCGGGATCGTGGTGGTGATGTCGACCCGGGCCGGCAGCGGCGTGGTCCCGCTCACCACCCGGCTGCGCAGCCGCGGCATCCTCAGCGCCGACAACCTCACCCCGCAGAAGGCCCGGATCCTGCTCGCCCTGGCGCTGACCGTCACGGCGGAGCCCGAGGCGGTGGCGCGGCTGTTCGCGACCTACTAGCGACGCGTCCCGGGACCGGTCGCCCGCCCCGCCGAGCCCTCAACGCCTCCTTCCGGCCGGTCCCGCACGGTCCCCGCCGCGCGCGAACCCTGTCGCGGCCCGTGGCGCGCGCCGGCGATGTCGGCCGACCATGCGGGCCGCATGTGCGATTTGGTCCAGAAAGTCCTGCCGGGCCCGGATAGGTCAAGGATCAGTCCGGTGCAGTCCAGCCGAAGGGTTTTTCGCCCGTAAGACTGTCAGCGGACGAAGAAGGTTCGGGAACACGCCTTCAGCATTGCGGAAGATGCTCGGGATCGGCTTCCGCGCAGGGCATGACCGTTCGCGTGCCCGCACAGGGATTCACGGCCATGCGCGCGACATCCATCGTCTCCATGTCTCTGGCGCTCTCGGTCCTGTCCGGGCTGGGCGCACAGGCGGAGACCGCCGGGAGCCTCTCCACGACGACGGCCGTCAGCGGCAGCGCCGCCGCGATGTACAATCTCGGAATCCTCTACATCAACGGCCAGGGCGTGAAGCAGGATTTCGGTACGGCCGGACGCTGGTTCGAGAAGTCGGCCGCCGGCGGTGACGTCGACGCCATGCTCAACCTCGGCAGCCTGTACTACAACGGCCAGGGCGTGAAGCAGGACTACGCCGCCGCGGCGGCGTGGTTCGAGAAGGCCGCCCTGGCGGGCAACGCCGAGGCCATGAACAACCTCGGCAGCCTCTACGATGCCGGCCAGGGCGTGACGCAGGACTACGCCACCGCGCGCAGTTGGTACGAGAAGGCGGCGGCCGCCGGCGCCGCGTCGGCCCTGTACAATCTCGGCCTACTCTACGCCAACGGTCAGGGCGTCGGGCAGGATTACGGCGCGGCCGCGTCCTGGTTCGGGAAGGCCGCCGCCGCCGGCAACGTTGACGCGATGAACGCCCTCGGCAGCCTGCACCTCAACGGTCAGGGCGTGAAGCGGGACGCCGCCGCGGCCCGCCGCTGGTTCGAGCGGGCGGTCGCCGGCGGCAACGTGGACGCGATGAACAATCTCGGTTTCCTCTACGTCAACGGTCGCGGGGTGAAGCAGGATTTCGAAGCCGCCCGGCGGTGGTTCGAGAAGGCCGCCGGCGGCGCCGCGGCGGCGAACATCCCCGGCGACATCGCGCTCCGCTAGAGCCGTTCCCTGTCGGTTCGGGACGGAGGCGACCGCCGGGGTTGTGCCGAACGAGGCACCGGTGCCCTCTTCCGCGAGGGAGAGGGAGCCTGGCGCGGCTGCCGGGACCGGAGTCGCCGCCCTTCCCAACCGTCGCAAAACGATCGGGAGCGGCTCTAGGGCGGGGTCGCGGTCGGGGCGCGCACGTGTCATGCCTGCGGGCGCGGTCCCCACCGGACCGGATGGGGCGAGGATACGGCTCGGATGGGGCCAGGATGGGCCCCCTCCGTCTCCGACGCGACCCGTCCGCAGGGACCAGACATCGATGCCGCTGATCGACCCCGCCCGCTCGCTCCTCCTCGTCATCGACGTTCAGGCCCGGCTGATGCCGACGATCGCGGAAGGGGACGGGGTCGTCGCCAATGCGGGCCGCCTCCTCGCCGCCGCGCAGCTGCTCGACGTCCCGGTCCTGGTCACCGAGCAGAATGCCGGCGGCCTCGGGCCGACCGTGCCGGCCCTGGCGCCCGAGCCCGGGACGGCTTTCGCGAAGATGAGCTTCGGCGCGACCCGGACGCCCGGCTTCCTCGAGCGCCTGCCCGCGGACCGCGACCTCGTGGTCAGCGGCTGCGAGGCGCATGTCTGCGTGCTGCAGACGGTTCTCGGGCTGCGCGAGTCCGGCCGCCGCGTCGCCGTGGTGGCCGACGCCGTGGGCTCGCGGCGGATCGAGAACCGGGAGGCGGCGCTCGCCCGGATGGCGGCCCACGGCACCGAGATCGTAACGACCGAGATGGTGGCGTTCGAGTGGCTCGGCACGGCGCGGCACAGGCGGTTCCGCGACGTCGTCAGGCTCATCAAGTAGGCGCCGCGGCGGTCCTCGCCGCGGCGCGCGCCTCAGGAGCCGTCGAGGGCCGCGCGGGTCTGCGGATCGGGTCCGATGTCGTCGGTGCCGGTCATGCCCAGCACCTCGATCAGGCGGGTCCGGGCGCGGCTGACCCGGCTCTTGATCGTGCCCACCGCGACGCCGCAGATGGCCGCGGCCTCCTCGTAGGTGAAGCTCTGGGCGCCGACCAGGACCAGCGCCTCGCGCTGGGCCGGCGGCAGCCGGTTCAGCGCGCTCTGGAACTGCGCCATCTCCATCCGGATCTCCTGCTCGGGGAGGGCGGTCAGGCGTCCGGCATGGAGGCCGTCGGCGTCCTCCACCTCGCGCTTGCGCTTGCGCTGCTCCGAGTAGAACAGGTTCCGCAGGATCGTGAACAGCCACGCGGTCAGGTTGGTCCCGCGGCGGAAGCTTGCGGCGTTGACCCAGGCGCGCACGAGCGTGTCCTGCACGAGGTCGTCCGAGCGGTCGAGGTCGTAGGTCAGCGAGAACGCGAAGGCCCGCAGCGCCGGGATCGCCCCCAGCAGGAGGTCGCGCATCTCCGCGTCGGCGCCCCGGGGGGCCGGACCGGATCCGCTCCCCGCGGGGGCGGCTTGCAGCATCAGGGTCATCGCGAGGCCTCCGTGTCGGAGTGTGCGGCGAGCTCGTCGAGCAGCGTCCGGAGCCGGTCCGGGATCGGCAGGGCCAGGACGCCCGCGTAGTGCAGGCGCAGGCCGCGCCCGATCCGGTCCCGCGCGCCGTCGTCGATCGGCCGGCCGGGTCCGCCGACCGGCACCGGGCGTGATGCGGCCGCGGCGCCCGGTCCGGCCGGGTCCGCCGCGCCGGCGGAGCCCGGAATCCCTGGATCGTCCTCGGTCCCTGACATGGTCGCGCCCCCCGGTCGTGCGCGATGGGGCCCCGAGGGGCCCGGCGGTCCGCCGGACCGTTGTCCCCATCGGTTCGGCGAAGACGCGTCTCATCGCCTTCCGGCAGCGCTGGTAGGCGCGACGGATTTAATCGGTTCTGAACCCCGCATTCATCCAATTTTAATCTTGAAATAGCCCAGCTTGCGCCGAATTTAGTCCATAAAGTCTCAGATACAATTCAGAAATACTTGTGTTCAGCTTGGCCGTGGCGACACTCGTCCTCCGTGCCTGAACGCGGGATGAGCGCACCGCGCCCCCGGCCAAGCGCGCCGCGACGGCCCCGCTCAGAGCTTCACGCCCTCGAGATAGCCGCGGTTCCAGGTCGGGCTGATCAGGATCTCGTTGACGCAGACGGAGGCCGGCAGGCGGGCGACGAACAGGATCGTCTCGGCGAGATCCTCCGGCTGGAGCATGCGCCCGCGATCCTCCGCGGTGACCGGGACTGGCCGCTTGTCGAGGAGGGGCGTCGCGACCTCGCCGGGGCAGATGCAGCAGGACCGGATGCCGTGCCCGCACTCCTCTTGGTTCAGGCTCTCCGAGAGCGCCACGAGCCCGTGCTTGGCGGCGGAATAGGCCGGTCCCGTCAGCTTGGAGACGTAGCGGCCGGCCCAGGAGGAGACGTGGATGATCAGGCCGCTCCGCTGCGCCCGCATGGTCGGCAGCACCGCCCGCGCCGCGTAGAAGGGGCCGTTGAGATTGACGCCGACCACGGCGTCGATGCCGGCCGGCGTGATCTCGCTCCAGCCGCGCCGCGGCACGTTGAGGCCCGCCGAGTTCACCAGCAGGTCGCAGCGCCGCCACGCGGCGTGAACCGCCTCCCAGGCGCGCTGCACGTCGTCGGCCACGCCCATGTCGGCCGGGGCGACCAGCGCCTCGCCGCCCGCCGCGCGGACCATCTCCGCGGTGCGCGCGAGGGCCTCCTGACCCCGTCCGGTGAGCGCGACCCGCATGCCGGCCCGCGCCAGCGCCACGGCGGCCGCCTGCCCGATCCCGGATCCGGCCCCCGTCACCCAGGCGGCCTGCCCTTCGAGCGCGCGCATCATGGCGTTCGGCTCCCTCCCTACGGCTTGGCGACGAGCGGGCAGCCGCCCTCGGCGAGGGGGCGGAAGGCCTGCTCGGCGGGGATCGTCTCCAGCACCTTGTAGAGGTCCCACGGGCCCTTCGACTCGGACGGCGCCTTCACCTCGAACAGGTACATCGGGTGGATCTTGCGCCCGTCCGCCCGGACCACACCCTTGCCGAACAGCGGGTCGTCGGTCGGGTTGGCCTTCATCCAGGCCATGGTCTTCTGCGGGTCCGTCGACTTCGTCGCCGCCACGGCCTTCAGGTAGTGCAGGAGCCCGGCATAGACGCCCGCGTGGTTCATCGTCGGCATGCTGTTGCCGTTGCGCGGGTAGAAGCGCTCCGAGAAGGCCCGGGTCTCCGGGTTGAGATCCCAGTAGAACGACTCGGTCAGCACGAGGCCCTGCGCGGTCTGCAGGCCGATCGCGTGGACGTCGACGGCGTAGATCAGCAGGGCGGCGAGCTTCTGGCCGCCGTCGGTCAGCCCGAACTCGTGCGCCTGCTTGACCGCGTTGACCGTGTCGCCGCCCGCGTTGGCCAGACCCACCACCTTCGCGCCCGAGGCCTGCGCCTGCAGCAGGAACGAGGAGAAGTCCGTGGCGGGGAACGGGACCCGCGCGGCGCCCAGTACCCGCCCGCCGCCCGTATCGATCACGGCCTTCGCCTCGTTCTGAAGGGAGAGCCCGAAGGCGTAGTCGGCGGTGAGGAAGTACCACGTGTCGCCGCCGCGCTTGAGCATGGCGCCGGCCGTGCCGTGCGCCAGGGCGTAGGTGTCGTAGGTCCACTGGATCGTGTTCGGCGAGCACTGCTTGCCGGTCAGCTCCGTGGTGCCGGCCCCCGAGTCGATGAAGACCTTGTTCTTCTCGCGGGTGACCTGACTCACCGCCAGCGCAACCGAGGAGGTCGGCACGTCGAGGATCGCGTCCACGCCGTCGCGGTCGTACCACTGGCGGGCGACGGCGGCGCCGATATCGGGTTTGTTCTGGTGGTCGGCCGAGACGATCTCGACCTGCACGCCCGGCTCGGTCTTGGCGAAATCCTCGACCGCCATCTGCGCGGCGACGACGGAGCCCTTGCCGCCGGTATCGGCGTAGACGCCCGACATGTCGTTGAGGACGCCGACCTTGACGCGGATCGGCTCGGCAACGGCCGGCCCGGCGAGCGCGGCGAAGCCGATCGCGACCGAGAGCACGCAACTCCGGATCGACGCCATGGCAGACCGTCCTCCGCGGCAGTTTCTGTCTTTCGGCCAGGAGGGCATGCTGGCATCCCAGCGTCAAGCAGCGGTCCGCGACCGGATCCGGGAGCGGTGAGACAGGCCGGCGCCGGATGTGTCGCGGCGGCGGTGCCGACGGAATCGGGCCGGAACTCCCACCCGAGACCGGCCCGTCGCGACATCGGGATCGGCGCGGTGGCGCGGCCTCAGCCGACGCGCTGTGCCGGACGACGGTCACGCCCCACGGGCGCGAGGCCCGGCCTCGGCGATCGAATGTCGTGGTGCCGGCGGAGGGGATCGAACCCCCGACCTTCGGTTTACAAAACCGCTGCACTACCGCTGTGCTACACCGGCTCGCGCTCTGAAACCATTGAGAAAATTGGCGGTTTCGGTGCGTCAGAGGCGCTTTTGACTACGTTTGGGGGCGCTTCGTCAAGGCACACATCTCGGCACGTTCCGTTCATCGTGCATGCGCGCGACCCTTTGGAGTGGGCCGAAGAAGGCCGGCGCCCGAGCGATGCGGGAGGCGGCACAGTTCATGGCAAAGTCCACGGTTTGGGAGTGAATGGCCAAGGAACCCTCGACTCGCCGAGCTGCGCGAGACCGCGAGGTTACCGATCGGGCGATCCGCGCCGTGGTCGTCGCGGTGCTGGCCGACCGCGCCGGCAGGACCTACCCGCTTCCGAAGGATCGGCGCCGTGACATCAACGCGACCATTCAACAGAACACTCGTGCGGCCGTTGCGCGCGCCGCCCACAAGCCGGCTCGAAAGCGCAACATGGTTCGGACCGCGATCCTGCTGGGGCACTCGATATAGGGGTGAGCGTGATAGATCCCGGTGCCGCCCGAGCGGCGACTGTCGAACGCGTAATGGAGCGGTTGAGCGGCTTCGCGCAGGGAAGCGGCGTCAGTGGTAGGGTCGCCTGCCAGATCATCGAATGGGTGATCGCCTCCCCAACCGATCGCCGCAGGCGGAGACCTGTTGGCAAGGCGTGCACGTGCATCCTGATCGCACCCGGGTAGCGGGGTCGACGACGAAACCGCTCGCGACTTGTAGCGGCTTCGCTGGGAGGGATCGTCCTGAGAGGACAGGATCCAGATATCTAGAATGTGCGGTCGATACTGAATTCAGTTTTTGATATTCCTGTTGCTTCCCGTGTGCAGCATACATCTAAATTGACGAGATACCTATCTGCTCTTCAGGTCGTATGCGATACTGTTTTTACATGTATGAAATAGTTTTCCGCAATAAGACATGCACCAGCTTTCGAATTTCATCAACGGACCCCGAAGGGAGAGTGCTCTTTTCTCAATGCAATGCCATGAAAAATAGGCAACCGAAATTATTATCGGGGTCGAAATTAGAAAATTAATCCACCACTGCCGAAGATCCGGAAAAACTGCAGACACTGCCTGTTGTATCGGAAATCCATACAAGAAAATGCCATATGAATAATTTCCGCTTGACACAATTGCGGACCGTGTCGGATTCCGCATCCCCAAATAGATAGTCACGTAGGCGGCAGGAAGTGCGGAGAGGGCATTGAAGATTGGAAGATAAAGAAACCCAACCATGGCAATGGCGCATGCGAAGAAAATCGGGGCGCTATATGGAACTCGATCTCTGACCCGATAGAGGTACGCGCCGTACAGAAAGGATAAGACAAGCACAGGGCCGCGAACAGTCCCTTCGTCAACCTGCGTTCGCGTATAAATGGCGATCATGACTAAGACTTGCATCACCAGGCAGCCGAACAAAATCAGTTTTTCCGATCTGTAGAAACCGATTATATAAAATACAGATATCAATATGTAGCAATACAATTCGTAAGGAAGTGTCCATAATTGCGCGTTCACCTGCGTAGTTGGATTATCAGTAAAGACGCCGGGGAGATAATACCGAACGACGCCTATCATGTTCAAAGTATAGGACCAAAAGCCCGGATCCGTAAAATACTTTGGGAGCGGGTAATACGTGAACAGCGCTCCAATGATCATCATTGCTATTGTCGATTCCACTGCCAGCGCAGGGAAGATGCGAATTAGTCGAAGTCCCAAGAACCCGACGATCGTTCGAGAGCGTTCTAGACTTCCGGAAACGAGGAATCCGCTCAGTGCGAAAAACATGGGAAGTATCATGGCCCATATTGGCCGCGACGGTCCCAAAATGAGCCATCTTTGAGCTTCTATGCCATAAGAAACTATCACAGTGTGCCACAAAACTATCATTGCGGCTAGACCAATTCGCATATAATCGAAGCCGGATGGCCGCCCTTTCGTCAGAAAGAGGCGTTCACTCAGAGTCATCGTTTCCGTCCCTCCCGGAAGCCGGGATTAATATCTTAATCCGGATCGTACCTCTGAATGGGAAATTTTGAAATTATATAGAAGATTACGCTATTGAACGTATCACCATATCCGAATGGCTAACATGTGTGGGCTTCGAGAAGGCTTGATGCCCAGATTCGTCGACGGCCTTCGATATTGCAGAGCGTGCCGGGATCCACTGCCGTGCGCGCGCCTCGCTCGCTGCACGCGCTGGCTCGGTCGGAGGCCTATGGCTAACAATCGGCAATGCGCGCCTGAGCTGGAGTCGGCGGCACGTGGTCGGTGATACGACCGCTCACGCGTCAGTCACCGGCAGATTGCTCACCTGCGTCGTGTCCCGCTGCGTACGAATCGACAACTTGGTGTTCCAGTCGTGCCGACTGACCCGCCCCGCGCACCGGCACCCCTTAAGCAGGGCTTGGTCGGGCCGAGACCGATGGAGGTCGGGACCTCTGTCTAGGCCCGCACCGTGGCGCGCAGGTCCCGCGCGAGTTCGACCCTTGAGCCCGGTGCCGCGTCCGACAGGTCGGGAAGCTCTCGTCGACCGGGTCGATCCCTATCTGCGCGGGCAGGGTTGGTCCGACCCAACGTATCCCTGTCGAGGGTGAAGTTCGTCGAGGGCGCCGCTCGCGCGAGCAACAGGGGCTGTTGCCGTGGATCAGCGCCACGGCGCGGCCGCCGCCGATCCGGTCGGGGTGGCCTGGCCTCCGAGGGAGGGCTCGCCCGGACCGGCAGGCCGCTAGGTCAGCCCAGGCATCGTCCGGTACTCCGCTCGTTCGTATAGAAGCGTAGAAGGCCTCCGATGATCGCATCAACGCGAAGCCCGTTCGCCGTTGGATGCGCGCGAAATGCCGTATCGCTCACATATTCCCTGCCCGTCATTCCGTTCACCGCCATGCGTATGCCGAGCGGTTGCCAATGTGTCAGAAGCGATGGCGATTTCCGGTGCGGATCCCGCTAGACCTCGAACCAGAAGCCGGCACCCTCGTCGCACATGCCCTCACGATGCCTGTACTTGATCGGAGCGATAATGTCGGACGCAGGCTTATAGTAAAACATCATGGCGAGAATGTATTGCTCGTTCCAAAAAAAGCCTGTCGCAATCTCAGGATACTCATATGGCAGATGGATGTCGTGCACATGCACGATCACGCTCGGTCGGAGAAGCGGGTAGATTCGCAGGAAGAAATGCGTCGTGTCGCTGCCATGGAACAGGAGATGGCTGCCATCCAGCATCAGCACATCGCCACCCTTCAGCGATTGAAAGTAGGACGGGTCAACATCGAGGAGGCCGTTAGAAATCCACTTATCCGCAATGTCGCGGACGCTTGAGCGCGGATTGGGGTTGATGCACTCGATCTTGGTGTCGAGCTTGTACTTGCCGATTGCGCGGCGAGCGAATTTCGTACTGTTGCCGCTTCCGACCTCGACATACTGGGCTGGCCTGCGTGTGGCGAGGACAGTCGTCAGGGCCAATGCGTCGCCGTAGCTGAAGTAGCCGTTCGGCAGGAGCGGTGTCCGGCCGTCGAGGTCGCGGTCAGCGACGTCCGAGAAATCGGCGAATTGCTTCATGTCGTCGGCGAACGTTCTGAAGTGCCGGCTCTTGCGCTCCATGCGTTCGCGCAGCCAGGAATATGGCGTTCGATTCAACTCAGTTTTGACAACGTAGTCGCCGTCGAGAGGGAAGCTAGGCCCGGATTTCGATATCCGGGCATGAGCACTCGTCCATTGGTGTAATACGGCACCAATGTATGGGCGCCCTGGAACATTTCGAGCGTTGGATGTGAAATATTATCAATAGTTTCGTTGGTCGGCACAGGCGTACCGGTTCAGACCCGCCGCCACCGCGTGGGGGGCGTTGAGAACGGAAGGTGGCGGGGCGCGCGAGACAGATACTCGGTTCGCAGAAACGGCGTACAAGCGCCGCTCAATCCGAGCCGCGCCAGGATCTGCGCGGCCGGCCCTCAATGGCCCGAGCGGCGGATCAGGCTCTTGAGGCGCTGGTCGGCGGTGTCGAGGCGGTCAGCGATGCCGCGCCGGATGCATTTGCCGACGGAATCGCCGGCGTAGAACCCGACCGTCTGGTCCTGGTTGCGGCAGGACTGGACCGGCGGCCACGCCACCACCCCTGCCACGACCAGCAGCACGACCAGGCAGTCGACGACGAGCCAGCCCTTCCAGCCGAGCCGGAAGCCGCGCCGCCGCTCGGGCGCCCGGTTCCGGCGCGGGGTGCGGTGCGCGCCGTCCGGGCCGACCCGCGCCATGCGAGCGCGGAACTGGGCCTCCTCGAGGGCGTCGGAGGCGCGGCCGGACGAGGCCGGGAGGAGCGGGCGGGTGGACATGGCGGCCTCGCGGAGGTCGGTTCGGAGCGGATCGGCGGAGCGCGGAAGGGCCTTGAGCGGGCGCTCAGTCGATGAGCCGCTTCAGGAGCGCGAGGTTGTCCTGGATCGACAGGACGTTGCCGAGCATCTCGGTACGGGCGCAGGCCCCGGCCCCGACAAGACCGAGCCAGCCCGCCGCCGGGCGGGCGCTGCAATCCGCGAAGCTGCCGTACAGGAACAGCCCGGCCGGCACCGCGAGGAGGGCGAGCTTCGTCGGCGAGAAAAGCCGGCCGACGACGCCTCTGCGCGGCCGCCGCGCGTCGCGGTCGTCGTCCCAGTCCCTGTCGTCCGGCTCCCAGCCGTAGCGGTCCGCCTGGTACGCCGCCGCGTCGATGTCCCGGTCCCGGCGATACATGGCGTTCCGTGCTCGGTCTGATCAGTCGGACCGAAGATGCCACGCTTTCGTGAAGCTCAACCTAAGAGCAATGTTTAAGTTCTTCTGAACCGGTCTCGCCCGGCTCAGGCGGCGAGCGCCCGCCTCACCGTGGCGCGCAGATCTGCCAGGGAGAAGGGCTTGGTCAGCACGTCGGTGACGATGGCGTCGAGCCCGCGCGCGCGCTCGCGCTGATCGGCGAAGCCGGTCATCAGCAGGATGGTCAGGTCGGGGAAGTCGCGCTTGGCGGCGAGGGCCAGCGCGATGCCGTCCATGAGCGGCATGCGGATGTCGGTGAGCATCAGATCGAAGCCGCCATCGGCCTCGTTGAGGCGGTCCAGCCCGTCGCTGCCGTCGTTGGCCGTGACGACCGCGTGCCCGTCGATCTCGAGCCCCCGCTTCAGGAAGCCCCGGACGGTCTCTTCGTCATCCACCAGGAGGATGCGCGCCATGTGGTCCCGTAACCGTCCCCGAAATCCGCACGCGCCGCGTCGCGACGCCGCGCACGCTCAAATGTCGACAGACGCAGACGAATTCTCCGTCTGTCAAGTCGTCGCAGGCTGAATTGTCCCGCGGGTCGCGGCGCGCGGCGAAAATGCCGCGCCGCGGGCACGGTCAGGCGTCGAACAGATCCGGGGCGCCGTCCCCGTAATCGACCACGCCCACGAAGGGCAACTGGCGGAAGGCGTGGGCGGCGTCCATCCCGTAGCCGACGACGAACACGTCGGGGCAGGTGAAGCCGACGAAATCCGCGTCGATCGTCACGGCGCGCTTGCCGGGCTTCTCCAGCAGCACCGCGGTGAGGACGCGCCGGGCGCCGCGGGCCATCAGCAGGTCCTTGGCGAAGACGACGGTCCGGCCGGATTCCAGGATGTCGTCCACGAGCAGCACGTCCCGCCCGCGCACCTCGCTCTGTACGTCGCGCAGGATCTCGACCTGTCCGCTGGAGACCGTCCCGGTGCGGTAGCTCGACAGGTGCACGAACTCGACCTGCGGGGCGAGACCCACCCGGTGCAGCGACCGGAGCAGGTCGGCCGCGAACATGAAGCTGCCCTTGAGCACCGCCACGACGAGGAGGTTCTCGGGCCGCGCGGCGAGGATCTCGCGGGCGAGCTCGTCGTTGCGCTTGGCGATGGCCGCCTCGTCGAACAGGGTGCGGACGCGCCGTTCAGGGATGCTCATCTCTCGTGTCCCGAAGCCCGTTGGCGCGGCGGCGCCCGCCGCCACGCTCGGGAACGGTCTTAGCGTCCCGGGCGCGCGCGGGGAACTCCGGATCCGCCAGATGGTCCGGCGCCGTCGACGCGGGTCAGCCTTCGGCCGCCTGCCGGAACGGTCGGAGCAAGCGGGTGAGCCCGCGCCGGCGCGCCGGCCGGGCCGCACGCCGCGCCGCGGCCAAGTCCGGTTCCGGCCCCGCACCGATCCCGTCGGCGTCGTCCCCGTCGACCGCATCCTCGTCGTCCGGCTCCACGTGCCGGACCTGCTCGAGGACGTCCGTCACGATGCGCGGGATGGGCCGCGCGTGCTCTTCCAGGAGCAGCGAGGCTGTCCAGAGGCGACTCGCGTTCGCGAGGGGCAGCTTCCCTTGTGTCAGGCGCTCCATCAGCATCCGGTCGGCGAGCGAGGCCGCGAGGTCGCTCACGATCTCGAGCTGATCCTGCTGTGTCGTGCTCTTCATGGCAGTCTTCACGCTAACGAAGATAGTCTTCTCCCAGCCGGGACGCTATGCGACCAAATTTGGCGATTCTATAACGTGCGTGAGCATTGGAGCTGCCGCCTGTGTAGAGGCCGGCTCCGGCGCGAGGACCGGTCCCGTCGACTCCGATCGGGTGGGGGTTCGGGGCGGCCCTGATCCGGCGCGGCGCCATCCGCGCACAAGCAAAAGGGGCTGGCGATCCGCCAACCCCTCGCGCTGTCGAGCTGAATGGATGGTACCACCGCCCCGGCTCGAACGGGGGACCCCCAGATCCACAATCTGGTGCTCTAACCAACTGAGCTACGGCGGCACTGGCGCGGGGTGTATCGTGGGCCGCGGCAGTTTTCAAGGCGATGCGTGCACGGGATTTGGACTTCGTGGACAGCGCCGTCCGAGCCCCCCGCGCCGGGGCCGGCCGCGCTCCCGCAGCACCGCCCGTTTGCAACGGGCTCGGCCCCGGCTGTAACTGCGGCGGCGGGGCCGACGCGTCGGCCCCGCCGATCGGGCGGACCGGAGGCGAGGGGGCGGACCGTGAGCGCGCGACAGCCATCGGGCGCCGCCGGCGGGGGCAGGGCGCCCGGCGACGGATCGGCCGACGTCCCGGCCCGGCGGCCCGTCAGGCCGGCGCGGAGGCCCCGTCGGCGCTGGACCGGGATCGGGCTCGTCCAGGCCCCCGGGCGGCTCCGCAGCCTCGTCCGACGGAGCGAGGGCGGCCTCGTCGCCCTCGCGACCCTGGTGGGCTGCGTCGCCGGCGTGGCGGTGTCCGCCATGACCTGGATCACCCAGACCCTGCGCGAGCATCTCTACCAGCTGCCCGCGGGCGCGCGCCTCAGCGCCGTCGACGCCGTGCCGCCGGCGCTCCTGCTCGTGGGCCCGTGCCTCGGGGGCGCCGTCCTCGGCCTGCTGATCGTCGCCGCCAACTACGTCCGCGGCCCGCGCAAGCGCCCGGCCATCGACCCGATTGAGGCCAACGCCCTGCACGGCGGCCGCATGTCCCTGCGCGACAGCCTCTACCTCGCGCTCCAGAACGTCATCTCGAACGGGTCCGGCGCCTCGGTGGGTCTGGAAGCCGGCTACACACAGATCGCCTCAGGCCTCGCCTCGCGCCTGGGCATCGCCTTCGAAGTGCGGCGCAGCGACCTGCGCACCCTGGTCGGCTGCGGCGCGGCCGGGGCGATCGCGGCCGGCTTCGGGGCGCCGCTCGCCGGCGCGTTCTACGCCTTCGAGTTGATCATCGGCACCTACTCGATCGCCACGCTGACGCCCGTGGTCGTCGCGGCGCTGTGCGGCAACCTGATCTCGCGCGCCCTGATCGAGGCGCAGCCGCTCGTCGATCTCGGCGACATGCAGGCGGTCACGACCTCGCACGTCACCAGCCTCGAGATCCTGCCGAGCCTCGCCCTCGGGCTGTTCTGCGCGGGCCTCGGGATCCTGATCATGCGCGGGGTCACGCTGGTCGAGCGCCTCGTCCAGGCCTCCGGCGTGCCGCGGGTGGCGGCGCCCGCCTTCGGGGGGCTGTGCGTCGGCGCGCTGGCGCTGCTCGCGACGCCGCAGGTGCTCTCGGGCGGCCACGGCGCCCTGCACATGCACTTTGCCGCCGAGGGGCAGGGGCACGGGATCGCGGTCCTGGCCTGGCTGTTCGCCGCTAAGGCCACGGCCTCGGCGATCTCGATCGGCTCGGGCTTCCGCGGCGGCCTGTTCTTCGCGTCGCTGTTCCTCGGGGCCATCGCCGGCAAGCTGTTCGCCGCCCTCGCCCCCGTGCTGGTGCCGCCGCTGGCGGATTTCGGCCTGACGCCGCTCGCCTACGCGGTGATCGGCATGAGCGCGCTGGCGGTGGCGGTCATCGGCGGCCCGCTCACCATGACGTTCCTGGCCCTGGAGGTCACCGGCAGCCTGCCGATCACCGGCGTCGTGCTGGCGGCGGTGATTGCGTCCTCCCTCACCGTGCGCAAGACCTTCGGCTACTCCTTCGCCACGTGGCGCTTCCACCTGCGCGGCGAGAGCATCCGCAGCCCCCACGACGTCGGCTGGATCCGCTCGCTCACCGTCGGCCGGCTGATGCGCCGCAATCCCGGCACCGTGGCCCTGGACACGCCGCTGCCCACCTTCCTGCGCGCCCATCCCCTCGGCTCGCCCTCCCGGGTGATCGCCGTGGACGGGGCGGGGCGCTACGCCGGCATCCTGAACGTGCCCGAGACGCACGCGGCCGCCCGGGATTCCGGCGCCGACGCGCAGCCGGTCCTCGCCGACCTGCTCCTGCACGCGGACGATTTCCTGACGCCGGGCATGAACGCCAAGGACGCCGCGGCCGCCTTCGACCGGACCGAGAGCGAGGCGCTCGCGGTCGTCGAGAGCGCCGAGAGCCGGAAGGTGCTGGGCCTGCTCACCGAGAGCCACACCCTCAAGCGCTACAGCGAGGAGCTCGACCGCCAGCGCCGGGCGATGGCGGGCGAAACCGACTGATTGTCAGGCCGGGGTGTTGACCCGACACCGGCGCGGACCAATCACCTGACGCCAACGACCCGGGCCCCGCGGAGGCCCGCACTTCGGAACGCGTGGAGGATTCATGGCCGCCCCAGAAAACAGCCAGCAGCGTCGCTACCGCATCGCGGTGATCCCCGGCGACGGCATCGGCAAGGAGGTCGTGCCCGAGGGCGTGCGCGTGCTGGAGCAGGCGGCCAAGCGGCACGGCTTCGGCCTCCAGCTCGACTGGTTCGATTTCGCCAGCTGCGACTATTACGAGCAGCACGGCCGGATGATGCCGGAGGACTGGAAGGCGCGGATCGAGACCCACGACGCGATCTATTTCGGTGCCGTCGGCATGCCCGAGCGCGTGCCCGACCACATCTCGCTCTGGGGCTCGTTGATCCTGTTCCGGCGGGAATTCGACCAGTACGCGAACCTGCGCCCGGTGCGGCTGATGCCGGGGGTGAAGTGCCCGCTCGCCGACCGCAAGCCCGGCGACATCGACTTCTGGGTGGTCCGGGAGAACACCGAGGGCGAGTACTCGAACGCGGGCGGCCGCATGTTCGCCGGCACCGACCGGGAGTTCGCCCTGCAGGAGACGATCATGACCCGGCACGGGACGGACCGGATCCTCAGGTTCGCGTTCGAACTGGCTCAGAAGCGCCCGAAGAAGCACCTGACCTCGGCCACGAAGTCGAACGGCATCTCGATCACCATGCCGTACTGGGACGAGCGGGTGAAGGCGGTGGCCGAGGCCTACCCGGACGTCCGGTGGGACCAGTACCACATCGACATCCTGACCGCGCATTTCGTCCTGAACCCGGATCGGTTCGACGTGGTGGTGGCCTCCAACCTGTTCGGCGACATCCTGTCGGATCTCGGGCCCGCCTGCACGGGCACGATCGGCATCGCGCCGTCCGGCAACATCAACCCGGAACGGGTGCACCCGTCGGTGTTCGAGCCGGTCCACGGCTCGGCGCCGGACATCGCCGGCCAGGGGATCGCCAACCCGATCGGCCAGATCTGGTCGGGGGCGATGATGCTGGAGCATCTCGGCGAGCACGCGGCGGCGGCCGAGATCGTCGGCGGGATCGAGCGGGTGCTGTCCGAGCGGACGCTGCGCACCCGCGACCTCGGCGGGAATGCCGACACGCAGACCTGCGGCAAGGCGGTGGAGCAGGCGCTGGGGTAGGGCAATCACCCCGAGCCTCCCTTCCACGCCCTCATCCTGAGGGGTGCCCGCGTCAGCGGGCCTCGAAGGAGCCCTCCAGGGATCGTGAGACCGCTGGAGGGCTCCTTCGAGGGCTACGCTGCGCTCCGCCCATCAGGATGAGGTGGGATTCCGTTTCCGTCTCAAGGCTGTGGTTGAGATGCCCTCGCCGTCATCACGGGCGGAGGTCCGAACACATCGACAGCGAACGGAATGAGCGCGGGAGACCGCGCTCTCCGTGGCGTCAGCGGGGGCGGCGGCGCACGCTCACCACGTTGCTCGCCGGCTCGGCCTTGCCGGTCTCCGCCGGCAGGGTGTCGAGGGCGGTCCTGACGATGGTCGTGGCGTCGAGGCCCGCCTCGGCGTACATCTTCTCCGGGCTGTCGTGGTCCTGGTAGGCGTCCGGCAG
>NZ_FNVI01000034.1:0-45332 GCF_900107945.1 Methylobacterium sp. 190mf
CTCGGCTCCAGTCGATCTCGCCCGCCCCATGCAGGCGCTCCAAGAGCACCTGATGCAGGCGGGCCCATACGCCGGCCGCCTGCCAGTCCCGTAAGCGGCGCCAGCAACTCATCCCGCAGCCGCAGCCCATCTCCGCTGGCAGCATCTCCCACGGGACGCCTGAGCGCAGCACGAACAGAATGCCGGTCAACGCAGCTCGGTTCTCGATCGGCCGTCGGCCACCTTTTGGACGTGGGCGGGGCGGCGGCAGAAGCGGCGCAATCTCGGTCCAGAGATCATCGGGCAGAAGCGGACGAGCCATCACGACCAACGCCTGCCCACGCAATCCGTGCCCGTTCTGTTAGGCGCTCTTAGGCCTGCGGTAACGAGGGCGTCAGGATTGCGGGATAGCGAGGGGACGCTGAGGCACGGCGTATCGCGTGCCAGCGCACCTTCAGGCGATCAGGCGGGTTCCCGGGACGGGGAGTGGGACTGCCCGGATTTCATGCATCGGGACAGTTTCGTCGGCGTGATAACGCCGGTAGGGAAGGTCTCAGCCATAGTCTGTATCCTCAGATGATACGGATCGTGGTCAGGCCGGCATTCGGTGCTGCTAACACCGGTGTCGGCCGCTCCCTGCTAAAGAGCGGCGCGGCGTGTGCGTGTGGTCTGCCAGGGACGAACTTGGCGTGGATCGGCACCTTTGAGAAGGCCGCAGATGCGGCAATATGAGCTTGAGGAAGTCCTTCCTGTCGCGATCGTTAACGGAAGCCTGGCGCCCTTTTTGTTGTTGCGGGTGAGCGCATCACATCCCATGATCGCCTGATGGCCGGGTGGCCGGTTGTCGCCAGCAGATTATTGCTCAGTGCGCTGATCTCACCGATCCGCACAGATCAACGTGGCGACATTTGCCTGTGTGATCACATCAGAGACACAGCGGATGCCATGCTGGATCGCCGCGGGATCATCGTGAGCGGGTATGTGGCGAACCTCTAAGTACAACCGCATCGAGGAAATGCACGTGTTCCGGTCAGGGCCGAGCGGCTATGTGCCCATCGGCCTCTTGGTCTTCGAAGGTAGCTCCTCACGGCGGCTCGGTCGTTTTGCCTATAGCTCCGACTATCTAGCTTCGGAAGGACGCAGGCCGATTGACCCCATCGGCCTGCCGCTCGGAAACAAGTGGCGGCCTGTGACTGTGGGGGGGTCCATCTGGCCTTTCACGATGCAGGCCCCGACGGCTGGGGCAAAGGAATCCTGACACAGGTATTCCCAGAACTGGAACTCGGCATGCCGGAGTTTCTGGCTCTGGGCGGCCTGTCGCGCACTGGCGATCTGGCCTTCGGCTCAACGCCAGAGGCTCCCGAGAGGTGGACGCCCAGGATGGAAGCAGCGCTTAAGCACGCTCAAAGCGAGGATGATCTTGAAGGTGCGCTCATCGCAGCAGAGAAGTACGAGGATGGCGAAGCGTCGGCGCGCCAACTCGCGCAGCTACTCATCCACAGCTCGGATGTTGGGGGAGCTCGACCGAAGACGCGTGTGAGGATTTCAGAAAAAGAATGGATAGCCAAATTTTCCGCGTGGGACGACAGGTTCGACAATCCCAGGGCTGAAGCGGTTTGCCTCGATTTCGCCGAGGCAGCAGGCCTGCGAGTCCCGGAGCGGGAGATTCGTGTCGTAAACGACAGGCCGGTTCTCTTGGTATCACGTTTTGACCGATCCTCGGCTGGAGCGTGTTTGTCTTACCTCAGCGCCGGCACTTTGCTGGGCGAGCCCGCTTATGGTTATGCGACAAGCAAGACCTATTTGGACATCGCGGCAGCCGCGCGCCGTATCGGTGTGCACGCGCCGGAACGCGAGATTTTTCGCAGGCTCCTGGTCAATACCTATCTCCGCAACACAGACGATCATTTGCGCAACCACGCTTTCATCAACGATGGGACCGGCTGGAATCTTTCACCGGTGTTTGATGTTGTCCCGCATCCGTCGGGCACCAAGCATGTCTGCGCCCCGGCTCCCGGTATCAGCCGGGAATGCAACCCGTGCACCGCATTCGCGGCCTACACAAAATTTGGCCTCTCCGCTGCCGAAGCCAGTTCCATTCTCGATGAGGTTCATGAAGCCACCTCGCGCATCCCAGCTTTTTTCGACGCCCGAGGCGTGTCGCGACGGGATCGAGAGATACTCTTGGCATGCTTCGGCTCGCTACCCAGGACCGCCGCGTCACAATGAAAGTCCGCGCCATCAAATGGCGCCACGCCCGTGACAAGATGGAACAACGAAGCAAAAATTTGCATACTTCGAGAGACATACTCGAAATGCAAATTGGATACGGCATGAAGGATCTGGACTCCCCTAAAACTCCCATCAAAACTTATGCCGCCAAACAACACAAGGACTTCGAACACGCCGCAATGGCTCCACAAAGCCATAATCTGGCTTTTCGACCCGAGGCAATATAATTATGAAGATATTTTTGCAGCGGCGAGGCATTGCATGCGAGCTGAGCAATACAAAAATTAACGATTGCGATCCAAGATGCTTATATTCGAAAACTAAAAAATCACATCATGTAAGTCAAAAATTAGTTTGCGCGGCCCGTAAGTTCAGCTGAGCCTTGAATGGTAGAGTATGCGCAGGGCGTAGAACACGCTGGTTGCGCCGGCGTTCGTGATCACTCCAAATCAAGCGGCTCGCGTGCCGGCGACGTCCCGTCCGTGGGCCTGATCCATGATCTCCCCGATCCGCTCGCCGACGGCGACGGCTATCTCCACCGAGCCCGCCCCTTCCGAACCCTGCCGGCAGATCCGGGTCAGGACGTCGGTCACGCGCTGCTCCATGACCCCGAGAATCGCCGCGGCCGCCTGGGGCTGGGCGCCGCGCAGGACCGCCGCGAGGTCGCAATAGGCGTCGTGAAGAAGCTGCAGCGTGAGCCGATCGACAGCCTGTTCATCCTCCGCCGACAAGGCCCGCATCACGCCCCTCTCAACGTCCCGCACCCTACGCCACCGACAGCCTTGCCCCGATGCGTTAACAAGGCGTGAAGAACGCCGTCGGTCGGCAGGAATTGGCTAACCACCCCGCCAAACGGCGAGGACGGCAACCTGACGCGACCGGAATGGAACTTGGCGGGCCGTCGGCGTGTCAACTCCACAGGATCCATCAGCGCGAGAGCTTTTCAATGCGCCTCCTCATCGCCATGCTCACCGCCGCGAGCCTCGGTCTGGCCGCGGCCGCGACACCCGCCCTGGCCCAGGTGCAGCAGAACAATCCGAACGCCGCCAACCAATCCATGGAGACCAGCGGTCAGGTCCGCGCTCTGCGACAGGAGCAGACGACCCAGAGCAATACGCTGCGGATGGACATCCAGAGGAACCAAGCCGCCACGCCCGCTCCGAATACCGGGCCGAACGCCATCGGCCCGACCGGGGGCACCGGCGTCATCGGCCGCTGAGGGGGCGAGCGGCGCCGGCCTATACGTCCGGCAGGGGCCGTCCCTTCACGACCACCCGCGGCCACCGCTCCAGGCCGATCGGCATCAGTACGGCGATCTGCGGCGGCACCGCGGTGCCGCCGAGCAGGCTAGCGAGGGAGATCCGGCAGGCCTCCTCGAGCTCGCCGCGGGTGCGCGCGCCGGAGGTCTTGATGTCGGCGATCAGGAGCGCCGCGATCTCGTGGGCAAAGGCGTCGCCGTCCAACATGCCGGACTCCCGCTCCGTGTCAGCTCAGCATAGTCGCCTGAGCATCGTCCCGGCATCAGCACAGAATTGCGTATCCACATACCGATTGCGGATACTTTGTCGCGTTCACGGGTCAGTCGCCGCGCGCCGCCGCGCTTTGGAACCGTAGCCGGGAGGGGGCCGGGACCACTCGAAGGGCGGTGAAGGTCAGCGACGGTGGTATCGACCGCCGGCAGCAGCACCAGGGTGAGCGGGGTCGCGGCGCTCAGGCCCCCGATCACCGCGGTGGCGAGCGGCCGCCGCACCTCCGCGCGGGCGCTGGTCGAGAACGCCACAGCCGGAAGTCCAGTGCCGTAAGGTGAGCCGCCATGATCACAGGCCGCAGCGGCTTCGCGGCGGCGTGGGTGGCGGCCTCCCGGACGCCGGAGTTGGACGCCTCCAGATCGCGGAGGTCGCTCGCGAGCACGACGCCGTTCAGGATCGCGATGCCGAAGGGCGTATGAAGCCGGTCGCCGTCGGAACCGACAACGGCTCGCCGCGCAGAGCCAGGGCTGGGTTGAGGCCGGGGAAGTGCAGCGAGGTCTTCCGCCGCGTCGACCGCGCGCCGGACCGCCGGCCATGGCTTGAGTCTCATAGCGGCAGTCGCCAACATCCCCGGCGCGCCCGTGACGCGGCATTTCCCGCCGACCGGCGCGGACCCGGAAGGCCGCGCGGCGCGATCAACGAGGTGTCTCGGATCGTGGACAGAGACGCCGGGATGTAAGACCGGCCCGACCGCCGCGAAAGCGGCGGTTAAGGCTCGGCGTGCCAGAGCACGGCAATGAAGCGCCGTCCGCGGGGGGCCGATGAACGTCTGGCGACGCGTCGCCCCGTGGCTCGGCTCGGCCCGCACGTGGATCGTCCTCGGGATCCTGGCCCCGCTGGGCATGGTCGTGACGTCCGGTCTCATGCTGGCCGATCTGCGCCGCGACGCCTGGACCAGCGCGGAGCAGACCTCCTGGAACCTCCTGCAGGTCCTCGAGCGCGACATCGCGCGCAACATCGAGATGTACGATCTCTCGATCCACGCGGCGGTCGACAACCTGAAGGTGCCGGGCTTGGCCGAGGCCGACCCGCACCTGCGCCAGCTCATCCTGTTCGACCGCGCCGCGACCGCCCGCGACATGGGCGTGATGCTGATCCTGGACGAGCGGGGCGACGCCATCGGCGACATCGCGGCCGTGCCGCCGCGCCCGGGCAACTACGCGGATCGCGAGTATTTCCAGGTCCACCGGGCGAGCACGGGGCTCGGCCTCCATGTCGGGCGCCCGATCGTGTCGCGGCTCAACGGGGAGCGGATGCTCCCGTTCAGCCGCCGCATCGAACGGCCCGACGGCAGCTTCGGCGGCGTGGTCCTGGGCACCGTGAAGCTGTCCTACTTCACGCACCTGTTCAGCGAGATCGACCTCGGACCGGGCGGGGCCATCAACCTGTACCTGACCGACGGCACTCGCCTGATGCGCTACCCCTACGTGGAGGCGGATCTCGGGGCGAATATCGGGAAGACCGCGATCTTCAAACGGTTCCTGCGCGAGGGACGCGGCAACTTCGTCAGCACCTCCGTGCGCGACGGCGTCGAACGGAACTACACGTTCACACGGATCGGAAATCTGCCGCTGATCCTGAACGTCGCCCTGTCCACCAAGGACGTGGAGGCGGAGTGGGCCGCGAAGGCGACGATCATCGGCGGCATCGTGCTGGCGCTGTGCGGCCTCACGATCGCGCTGTCGCTCCTGTTCGGGCGGGAGCTGCGCCGCCGCGAGGCGCTGCGGGCCGAGATGGCGGCGCTGTCGCGCACCGACGCCCTGACCGGCCTGCCGAACCGCCGCTGCTTCGAGGACGCCCTCCGGCGGAACCTGGACGCGGCCCGGCGCGACGGCCACCCCCTGTCGCTGCTCATCGTCGACGCGGACCATTTCAAGCGCTTCAACGACCGCTACGGGCACCCGGTGGGCGACCAGATCCTGCAGGGCCTCGCCCGCTGCCTCGCGGCGAGCGTGCACCGCCCACAGGATCTCGTCAGCCGCATCGGCGGCGAGGAGTTCACCCTGCTCCTGCCCGAGACGGACGAGGCCGGCGCCCTGCGCGTCGCCAACACGGTCCACGCCGAGGTGGCCAAGCTGACCGTCCCGTCGGCGGGGATCGGGGCCGGCGCCGTGACGGTGAGCATCGGGCTCGCGGCCGTCCGGCCGGGCGCCGACCGGAGCGCGCCGCTGCCGGATCCCTACCGCTTGGCGGACGGCGCCCTGTACGAGGCCAAGAACGGCGGTCGCAACCAGACCCGCAGCGTCGCGCCGCCGACCCCGCGGGGCGCCCTGCAACTCGTGCGGACGTCCTGACCGGCACGCTGCCGCGCTTTCGCGGAGCGCTTTGACGGAATCGACACGAACGCCGTGGTCTCATGGGCGCGATGGCGGACGGCCCGGATCGGGCCCGACGGCGTCGCGCCGGACGGGGCGGCCGGGATCGATCATCCGTGCCCCGAGTCGGTGGAGCGCGCGCGGATCCGCAGGGATCCGGCCCGCAACCATAGGGTAACGAGGATGGACGACAGACGCGCCGCGCCCCGTAGACGGACCCTGCTTGAGGGCCATATCGAACTCGCCGGCGGCGGCGTGATCGACTGTACGATCCGCAACATGTCGGACGGGGGCGCCCGCCTGAAGGTCGTCAGCGTGATCGGCGTGCCCGACGCGTTCGTGCTGGCCTACGGGGTCGGCGGTCGGCGCCGGCCGGCGCGCGTCACGTGGCGCCAAGAGACCGAGCTCGGGGTCTCGTTCGGCGACGCCTGACGGGCGGCGGTCGAGGCTTCCACGCCCACCCGTGTTGAGGGGCGGATCGGATGGGCGTGGAAGGCCAGCGTCCGGCTGGTGACCCACCGATGCGACGACAGGGTTAACGCTTCGTTACGGCGCCGCGGGGTCTGTGCGCCGGGCCTGGAGCGTCTCGGCAATCACCACGCCGGTCCGCAGCACGTGGCGGTGGGCGACGGTCCCGGCCGCGGCGGCGTCCCGCGCGGCGAGCGCCTCGAACAGATCCCGGTGCTCGCGGGCCGATTCCTCCCAGCGGCTGCCGCTGGAGAGCGCGCGCAGGCGCGCCCACTGGGCTCGGGCCTGGAGCGCCGCGTGGGCCTCCGCCAGCGGACGGTTCCGGGCGGCCTCGACGATCGTCCGGTGGATCTCCTGGTTCAGGGCGAAATAGGCGTCGAGCACTTGGTCCCGGTGCATCCGGTCGAGCTGCGCCTGCTTGCCGCGCAGCGCGTCCATCAGGGCTTCGGAGATCCGCGGCGCCGCAAGTTCCGCGGTCAGCCGCTCGATCCCGGCCAGGGCCTCGAACAGTTCGAGGATCTCCTCCGGCGTCCAGTCCGGGACGCGGGCGCTGCGGTTCTGGTGCAGCTCGACCAGCCCCTCCGCGGCCAAGAGCTTGAGCGCTTCCCGCAACGGTGTGCGGCTGACCCCGAGGGCGACGGAGAGGTCCGTCTCCACGAGGGACGCGCCGGCCGGCAGCACGCCGCGCACGATCATGTCCCTGAGCCGGCCCGCCGCCTGCTCGTGCAGCCCGGTCCGCGGCAGCTGCGCGGCCGGGACGACCGGCGCCTTGCGGGGCCGGCCCCGGCGGCGTGCGACGACGTCCATCGATCCTCCCGTTCTCCCGCGCCAGCCTAGCGCGTCCGGCCGCCCGATCGATGACCCATTTTTCGGCCGCTTGCGCTGCCATATCATGCATTTGCGCAAATTGCATGCAGCATGCAGAAAATGCCTTGTCGCCTGCCCAGGCCTGTCGGATGCTTCACGGATCGGGGATGGATTCCATGGAACGAGCGAACGGCACGACGCGTCTGGGCATGCTGACGCCCTCGTCGAACAGCGTCCTCGAGCCGGCCACGGCGCATCTGCTGGCCGGCGTCGCGGGCGTCAGCGCCCACTTCGCCCGCTTCCGCGTGACGGAGATCGGCCTGTCGGCGGCGGCGCTGGACCAGTTCGACCCCGAGCCGATCCTGGCGGCGGCCGAACTGCTCGCCGATGCCCGCGTCGCCGCGATCCTGTGGAACGGCACCTCCGGCGCGTGGCTCGGCTTCGACGCGGACGAGCGCCTGAGCGCCGCGATCACCGACCGGACCGGGTGCCCGGCCTCCACCGCGGCGCTCGCCTTCCGCGACCTGTTCCGCGCCCGGGATTTCCGGCGGATCGGCCTCGTCACGCCCTATACCGGCGACGTGCAGCGCCGGATCCAGGCCAACTGGGGCGCGGCCGGCTTCGACTGCGCCGCCGAGCGCCACCTCGGCCTGTCGGAGAACTTCGCCTTCGCCGAGACCGGCCCGGAGGCCATCGCCGGCATGGTCCGGGCGGTGGCGGCCGAGGGCGTCGACGCGGTGGCGATCGTGTGCACGAACCTCGCGGGCGCCGCGCTCGCCCCGGCCCTGGAGGCCGAACTCGGCGTGCCGGTGGTCGATTCCGTGGCCGTCACCCTGTGGAAGGGCCTGGAGCTGGCGGGCTGCCCGACGGCGCATCTCGCCGCGCACGGCCGCGCCTTCGCGGCGGACGGGGCGGGCCGCCCGTGAGCGCCGGGACCACCCTGATCCTCGACGGGATCACCCAGCGCTACGGGTCGGCGCTCGCGGTCGACACCGTGACCCTCGACATCCGGGGCGGGGAGCTCGTCGCCCTGCTCGGGCCCTCGGGCTGCGGCAAGACCACCCTGTTGCGCGCGGTGGCGGGCTTCCTGAAGCCCACGGAGGGGCGCGTCATCATCGGCGGCCAAGCCGTCGACCACCTGCCGCCGAACCGGCGCACCGTCGGCATCGTGTTCCAGAACTACGCCCTGTTCCCGCACATGAGCGTCGCCGACAACGTCGCCTACGGCCTCGCGGCCCGGGGTGTCGGGCGGGCGGAGCAGAGGGCGCGGGTCGCCGAGATGCTGGCGCTGGTGCGCCTGGAGCACCTCGCCGGGCGCTTCCCGCGGGAGATGTCGGGCGGCCAGCAGCAGCGGGTGGCGCTGGCCCGGGCGCTTGCGGTGCGCCCCTCGATCCTGCTCCTCGACGAGCCGTTCGCGGCCCTCGACAAGAACCTGCGCCTCGACATGCAGATCGAGATCAAGCGCATCCAGCGCAGCGCCGGCACCACCACGCTGATCGTCACGCACGACCAGGAGGAGGCCCTGTCGATGGCCGACCGGGTCGCCGTGCTCAATGCCGGCCGCCTGGAGCAGTTCGCCCCCCCGACCGACGTCTACGACCGCCCCGAGACGCTGTTCGTCAACACCTTCGTGGGCACGGCCAACGTCCTGCACGGGCGGCTCGCGACGGAGCCGTGCGGCGCCCGCGTGGTGGCCCTGGAGGCGGGCGGCCTGCTCCCCGCCGCCACGACGCTGCCGGACGGGACCCGGGTCGCCGCCTGCCTGCGGCCCGAGCACGTCGCCTTCGCGGAGGAGGGACCGAGGGCCGGGGCGGGGGCCGCGGACGGCCTCGACGGCGCGGTCGAGGTCGGCCTGCCGCTCGGCGCAACCCTGGTCCACGAGATCCGCCTCGACGGCGGCGCCCGCCTCAAGACCGCCGAGCCGCGCGCGGCGGGCGCCCGGCCCCGGCCGCCCGGCACCCGCGTGCGCCTGCGCCCGACAGCACCCGAGCGGGTCGGCGTCTTTCCCGATCCCCGACACTGAGGCCGAGCCGCCCGACACCGAGCCAGGAGAACCGACCATGCCCCTGCACCGCCGCAGCCTCCTCGCCGGCGCCCTGACCCTCGGCGCCGCGCAGGCCTTCCCGGGCCTGTCCCGCGCCCAGGCGCGCAAGCTCGTCTTCGCGACCTTCACGGGCAGCTGGGAGGAGGCGCACCGGGCCGTGCTGGTGCCGGCCTTCCGCAAGAGTTCGGGCGGCGACGTGATCCTCGATCCGATGCTCTCGGTCGACCAGATCGCCAAGGTCCAGGCGGCCCGCGCCAACCCGCCGATCGACGTGATGCTGCACGATCCGGGCCCCGCCCTCACGGCCATCGCCCAGGACCTCGTCGAGCCCTACCCGGTGGCCCAGTCGGCCCATTACGGCGACCTGATCGCGGACGCGCAGGAGCCGATGGGCCCGGCGCCGTTCTTCCAGATCGTCGGCCTGACCTACAATCCCGAGAAGGTGAAGACGCCGCCGACCTCCTGGGCCGACCTGTGGAAGCCAGAGTACAGGGGCCGGGTCGGCATCACCAACCTGAACTCGACGCTCGGCACCGGCTTCCTCGTGGAGATCGCCCGCATGCACGGCGGCTCGGAGACCGACGTCGAGCCGGGCTTCAAGGCGCTGGAGGCGCTCAAGCCGAACCTTGCCGCTGTCGCCGCCAACCCGGGCGCCCTGGCGGCCCTCTACCAGCAGGAGCAGGTCGACATCGGGCCGGGCAATTTCAACGCGATCCAGATCCTGAAGGCCCGAGGCGTGCCGGTGGAGTTCGCCGCACCGAAGGAGGGCATCATCGCCTTCAAGACGACGATCCACATCGTCAAGAACACGCCGTCGAAGGAGCTGGCCTTCAGGCTGATCGAGGCCGCGCTGTCGCCGGAGGTGCAGGCCAAGCTGATGCAGAGCCCCTACCTGATCGTGCCGACCAACCGGAAGGTCGCCATCGAGGGTGAGGTCGCCAAGGTCCTGGCGAGGGACGCGGACGAGCTGAAGCGCAAGTCGGTGTTCCAGGACTGGGCCGCGATCAACCGCGGCCGGCCGGCCTGGATCGAGCGCTTCAACCGCGAGATCCGGGTGTGAGCGCCGGCCCGGCCACGGCGGGCCCGGTCGCGGCGCCCCTCCGCCCGGGCCGCGCCTGGACGGCGGCCTACGACATCCGCCTCGCGCTGCCGCTCGGGGCGTTCTTCCTCGTCTTCTTCCTGGCGCCGCTGGCGCTGCTGCTGCTCGTGAGCTTCTACGCCGATCCGGCCATGACCCGGTTCGGCCTCGACCAGTACGCCCGGTTCATGCTCGACCCGTTCTCCCTGCGGGTGCTCGGCGCGACCCTGTGGCTCGGCGTCGAGGTCACGGCGCTGACCCTCCTGCTCGGCCTGCCGCTGGCGCTGCTCCTGACCTGGGCGCCCGGCCGGCTGCGCGGCCTGCTGACCTTGATCGTGCTGCTGCCGCTGCTCACGAGCGTGGTGGTCCGGACCTTCGCGTGGATCGTGATCCTGGGGCGCCAGGGCATCGTCAACGCCGCGCTCCTCGGCCTCGGCCTCACCGACGCGCCCCTGAAGCTGCTCTACACCGAGGGCGGCCTCGTCCTGGCTCTGGCGCAGGTGCAGCTGCCGCTGATGGTCCTGCCCCTGGTCACCGCCCTGTCGCGGATCGACCCGAACCTCGCCGACGCCTCGGCGGTGCTCGGGGCGGGGGCGTGGCGCACCTTCCTCCGGGTGACGCTGCCGCTCTGCCTGCCCGGCATCGTGGCGGGCTGCCTGCTGACCTTCGCGGCGGCGATCACCGCCTTCATCACCCAGTCGCTGATCGGCGGCGGGCAGATACTGTTCATGCCCATGTACCTGTACCAGCAGGCCTCCTCACTCAACAACTGGCCGTTCGCGGCGGCGATCGCGATCGTCTTCCTCGTGGCGGTGCTCGCCTGCGTCACGATCCTCAACCTCGCGGGCCGCCTGTCGGGCGGCCGCGCGCGCGCCTGAAGCCACCGGGAGTCACCATGCGGACGAGCCTGCGGCGCGATCTCGACTGGTTCAGCTTCCACGGCGCGGTGCTGCTGCTGGCCGGGCTCTGCCTCGTCCTGCTGGCGGCGCCCACCGTGATCGTCGTGGTGGTGTCGTTCACCAGCGGCTTCTCCCTGCGCTTCCCGCCGCCGGGCTACTCGCTGCGCTGGTACGCGGCGCTCGCGGAGGCCGAGCAGCTCCGGGCAGCCGCCTGGAACAGCCTCGTGGTGGCGGGCTGGACGACCCTGCTGTCGGTGGTTCTGGGCACCGCGGCGGCGCTCGCCATCGCCCGGTCACCGCGGGTCTCCGCGCGGCTCCTCGACAGCCTGTTCCTGTCGCCCCTCGTCCTGCCGGCCCTGGCTTTCGGGCTCGCGGCGCTGATGCTGTTCAGCCTCGCCGGCATCCCGGTCTCGCCGCTGACCCTCGTCCTCGGCCATACCGTGGTCTGCGTGCCCTACGTGGTCCGCACCACCGTGGCGGCCCTGTCGCAGATGGATCCGGTGCTCCTCGAGAGCTCGACCTCGCTCGGCGCCTCGCGCCTCTACACGTTCCGCCGGGTGACCCTGCCGCTGATCCGGCCCGGGATCCTGGCCGGGGGCTTCATCGCCTTCATGGCGAGCTTCGACAACGTCCCGGTCTCGCTGTTCCTGCGCGACGCAGCCACCGACATGCTGCCGATCCGCATGTGGCAGGACCTGGAGGGCCGCCTCGACGTCACGGTGGCGGCGGCCTCCAGCCTGCTGATCCTCGTGACCGTGGTGCTCGCCGCCGTGATGGAGCGGGCCGCCGGCCTGTCCCGCCGGATGGCGGGCTGAAGCGCCCGGAGCCCTCGCATGCGCATCCTGCTCCTCAATCCCAACACCTCGGCAGCGATGACCGCGCGCATGGCGCGGGCCGCCGAGGCGGCGCTCGCCCCCGACGCGCACATCACCGCGCTCACCGCCACGACGGGCCTGCCCTACATCGCGAGCCGGGCCGAGGCGCAGCTCGCCGGCGCGGCCGTGCTGGAGACGCTCGCCGCCCACCATTCCGGCCACGACGCCGCGGTGATCGCCGCCTACGGCGATCCCGGTCTGGTCGCCGCGCGGGAGCTGTTCGACCTGCCAGTGGTCGGCATGGCCGAGGCCGCGATGCTGACCGCCTGCCAGCTCGGGGCGCGGTTCGCGGTCGTCACCTTCGCGCCCGCCCTGCTGCCCTGGTACGAGGACGCGGTGGCGCTGGCCGGGCTGTCGGCGCGCTGCGTCGGCCTCCACGCGGTGCGCCGGCCGTTCCAGGCCGTGACGGACGTGCAGGACGAGTTGCGGCCCGAGATCCTGGCCCTGGCCGAGCGGGCGGTGGGGGAGGGGGCCGACGTCGTGATCCTGGCCGGCGCGCCGCTCGCCGGCCTCGCCACGGTCCTGCGGGACGCGGTGCCGGTGCCGCTCGTCGACCCGCTGGCGGCCGCCCTGGGCCAAGCACAGGCCCTGGTGCGGCTCGGGACGCGCCCGCCCCGGGCCGGCCGTTTCGCCCGCCCGCCCGCGAAGCCGGCCACCGGCCTCGCCGGGCCGCTCGCCCGCTGGATCGCCCATCGCGAGGAGGAGTCATGACCCGGATCGACGCGGACGGCCCGCTCTGGACCCTCTCGGCCGCCGCCCTCGGCCGCCGCTACGCCGCCGGGACGGCGAGCCCGGTCGCGGCCGCCCGCGCCTGCCTGGAGCGGGCCGAGGCTGTGAACCCCGCGCTCAACGCCCTCGTCGCCGTCGATCCCGAGGGCGCGGAGCGCGCCGCCGTGGCGAGCGCGGCGCGCTGGCGGGCGGGACGGCCGCTCGGGCCCCTCGACGGCGTGCCGCTGACCGTCAAGGATAGCCTGAACGTCGCCGGGTTCGCGACCGGCTGGGGCAGCCGGCTCTACGCGGGGGAGGGGGCCGGGCAGGCCGTCGACCGCGACGAGACGCCGGTGGCGCGCCTGCGCGCGGCCGGGGCGGTGATCCTGGGCAAGACCAACGTCCCCGAGCTGACCGTCCAGGGCTACACCGGCAACCCGGTCCACGGCGTCACCCGGAACCCGTGGGATCCGGCGCTGACGCCGGGGGGCTCCAGCGGCGGCGCCGTCGCGGCAGTGGCGTCCGGGATCGGGCCCCTGGCGCTCGGGACCGACGCGGGCGGCTCGATCCGCCGGCCCGCCTCCCATACCGGCCTCGTCGGCCTGAAACCCACCGCCGGCCGGGTGCCGCGGACAGGCGGGCTACCGCCGATCATGCTCGACCTCGAGGTGGTCGGGCCGATGGCGCGCACCGTCGACGACCTCGCGGCGGCCATGCGGATCCTCGGGGCGGCCGACCCGGATGCCGTCGCGCCGCACGGCTTCGGCCCGTTCGGGACCACCGCGGTGCCGGAGCGCCCGCTGCGGATCCTCCACGTCCCGGCCTTCGGGACGGCCCCGGTCGATCCCGAGATCGCCGGCAGCGTCGCCGAGGCGGCCGGGCGCCTCGCCGGCCTCGGCCACCGGGTCGAGACCGGCCGCTTCGACGCGGCGACGGCCATCACGGAGGCGTGGCCGGTCCTCGGTCAGGCGGGCATCGCGTGGCTGATGCGCGCGCATCCGGGCGGACGCGACGCGCTCGGCCCCGACATCCGCGCCCTGGCGGAGGCCGGAGCGGCCCTGTCGGCGGCCGACCTGTTCGAGGTGCAGCGGATGGCGCTGGCGCTGCGCCGGGACCTCGCCGCCCTGTTCGCCGACCACGACCTGCTCATGACGCCCGCGGCCGCGGCGCTGCCCTGGCCGGCGGAGGACACCCATCCGCCGCGCATCGCCGGGGTACCGGTGGGCCCCCGCGGCTCGGCGACCTTCACGGGCTTCGTCAACGCCGCCGGCTGCCCGGGGATCTCGATCCCCTGCCGACCCTCGGGCGCCGGGCTTCCGATCGGGTTCCAGCTCGTGGCGCCCTGGGGCGGCGACGAGACCCTGGTCGCGATGGCGGCCGCCTACGAGGCGGCCCATCCCTGGCGGATGGTCTGGGAGGACGGGACACCGTGACCGGCCTGTCACTCCACGCCGTCGATGCCGCCACGGGCCGGCCGGCCGAGGGGATGCGCGTGCGCGTCCTGAGCGCCGGAGGAAAGCGGCGGGTGATCGCCGAGGGCCGCCTCGGGGCGGACGGGACCCTCGACCATCCGGTCGTGCGGACGCGGCTCGCCGCCGGCCTCTACGAGGTCGTGTTCGTCATCGGGGACTTCGTCGGGGCCGCGGGGGAGGGGTTCCTGGAGGAGGCCGCGATCCGCTTCCGGCTCGACGACCCCGACCGCCACTGCCACCTGCCGCTGAAATTCACAGCCTTCGGGGTGGCGCTGTTCCGCGGCTGTTGAGCCTCTAGCGCCGCCCTCGGACCCGGCCCGCGACGGCGCGGCCCGGCCGCCCTCTTCCGCGAGGTGACCGGAGCCTCCGGAGAGCCTAGACTCGCCCCCGATCGCGGCGCGCGCAGGAGGAAGCCGATGCGGGTTCAGGCGATGACGATCCCGGCGGCGGCCGGGCCCGCGACGCGCGGCACCCCACCGGCGCGCCTGCTGCTCGCCGCGCTGACGATCCTCGCGCTTCCGCTGGCCTTCGTCGCGGCCGCGCGGGTCCCCGCGGCGCCCGTCGATCCCGACCTCGTGCGGGTGATCCGCTTCATGGCGCTGCTCAAGGGCGGCTTCGCCCTGGCGGCGCTGGCCGGCTGCTTCTGGCGTCTCGGCCGGCCCGCCAGGTGGCGGAGCGCCGTCTACGTGGCCGGACCGCCGCTCATGGCGCTCGGGGCGGCCGGCCTGTGGTCCCTGCGCGATCCCGGGCTGGCGGCGCTCGGCCTGCATCTCGGCCTGTTCGCGGTCCTGGCGGCGGCGCTGACCGACCGCGAGGCCCTGCCCGACCGGCTCCGCGCCGCGCGTCGTCAGATCGTCTCGTAGGCGAACAGGACCGAGATCAGCGTCAGGCCGATCAGCCCGATGACGAAGCAGATGTCGGCGCAGCGCTCCAGGGTGACCGAGAGATCGCCGCCGTCGTCCAGGCGGATCGACAGGTAGGACGCGATCGCGCTGACGAGGAACAGGATCGCCGTCAGGGCGGCGGCCTCGTCGACGTGGCTCGGCCCGATCCAGCCCTCGGCGATCTTCACGAGGCCGATCAGCGTGGTGCAGACGCCGACCATCGTGCCGGCATTGGGGAGGATGTGGCGCGACAGGCTATCCTCGCCGGACCCGGTGCCCTTCCGCCTTTCGGCCATGCGCTCCTCGTACAGCTCCGCTCCGGCCGATGGCCCCCTGATACCGCGCCCGTGGAGGTTCGTCATGAAGCGCCCGCTCACCACCAACTTCTCCGCACCGCCGCCGGAGCGTGCCCACCCGCCCGAGCCGGCGCCCGCGGCGGCCTCGTGGCGCGACGTCGCCCCGTTCGCGGCCGCCCTGATCGCCACCCTGGAGGCGATCGAGGCCGGGCAGAAGGCCGGGCCGGCGATGCGGGCGCACCGCTCCGCCATGCGCCGCCAGGGCGAGGCGGCCGCCGCGCTCGGCGGATCCGAGGCGCTGGAGGCCGTGCTCGACCAAGTCGCGGACGCCGACGCGGCCCGGGCCGAGCGACGCCTCGCGCTCGTCCGCGAGGCCTGGGCGGGTCTGCCCGGGGGAGGGGCGTGAGGCGTCCTGCCGGCTCGCCGGATCGGGCTGGCGGCAGATCCGGGACGGCGTCGCGCGGTCGGGCAGCGCGCCGACGCGCCACGGTCCGAATTCGGGTCGCCGCGTAAAGATTTGATACAGGATCTCGGATAAATTTGGGGCTGGCCACACCGCGTCAGCTCGAGATCGCTCGTCGGGAATTTGTGATGGACGACCAGGACAAGCAATTTATCACGCAGCAGATCCTCGACGTCGGCCGCCAGCTCTATGCCGCCCTCGACAGCAAGATCATGACGGCTCACGCGCAGCAGCTCGCGCAGATGCAAGATGTCCGGCGCCTCGCCGTGGTTCAGCTCGCACCGAAGAACGACTTCTGCCTCGTGACGGATCATCCGATCGCCTACGAGAGCAACGATCACACGGTTCCGCGTGGAACAAAGGATGACAATACGCGCAATCAGCGGTTCTGCCACGCGGTCGAGAGCCATTTCGGCCGAAAGGTCAGGGCCCTGGACCTCGGCTGCGCGGGGGGCGGCCTCGTCTTCGATTTTCTCATCCGAGGCAATGCGGCCTTCGGGATCGAGGGGAGCGATTACTCCCTTCGCGCGCAGCGCGCCGAATGGTCCATCATCCCGGACTATCTGAAGACATGCGATATTACCAAGCCCTTCGCTCTGATGGATCAGAGATCAGGGACGAAAGCGAAATTTGACGTCATCACGATGTGGGAGGTCCTCGAGCACATCGAGGAATCGCTGCTTCCTCAGCTGTTCGCGAACGTGAAATCCCACTTGGCGGACGGCGGTCTTTTCGTGGGCTCCGCCGCGACATACGACGATGTCGCCAACGGCGTGAGCTACCACCCGACGGTCAAGCCGGAGACGTGGTGGCGCGAGCTTGTCCGGCAGCACGGGCTGGAATTTGTCCCGATGACCATGTTTCAGTTCAAGGATTTCTGCCGAGGCTCCGGCAACGAGAACGCGTTCTACGACGCCGATTTCAGCAAGAATCCCGAGCTCGGCTTCCACTTCGTGATGAAGCACCGCTCGCTTGAGGCGGGGCTTCCGAGCTCGACCGGTCTGGCGCCGCAGGCTTGAGCGGTCCGCCCGCGCGCCCCACATGGACGGGAGCGACAGCGCGGGGCCGACCATGTACGACCTCATCCACACCCTCCGCCTCTGGCTCTGGCGCCGCCGAGTGCGGGCCATGGCGCGGGAGTGCCGGGCATCCGGGACCAGCGACGGCGACTGGATCGCCGCCACCGTCGCGGCCTCCGCGACGAGTTCGGGTCCGGCCGCGCCGGTCTCGTACGTGAGCGGCACCGGCCTGTAGCGGATCCCGCTCGGCCGGGCGCGGTCAGCCTTCCGGAGACGGCTCGGCGGCGGCGGCACCCGGCTCGGGCGCCGGGCCGGTGTCGAGGGTGCCGCTGTGGACCAGGGCGCCGGCCCAGGCGCCCGCGATGATCCGGACCTGCTCGATGGCCTCGGCGCGGGTGAAGGGCCTGTCACCACCTCCCGAACGGCCCTCGTCCCAGTAGACGTAGCCGGTGCGCCGGCCGCCGGCATCCTCGACGCAGGCGGCGTTCTCGAGGACGCAGATCCGGAGCGGGAGCTTGAGACCGAGTGTGGGCATAGGGCCCATATAGGGCGCCGATCCCGCGGGAAGTCGGCGCGCCCGCCGCGTGACGGTCGGTCTAAGGTGTCTCAGGTGGGTTTCGCCGCGTCGAGCGCCTGCTCCAGGTGCGTCACGACCTCGTCGCCCTTGGGCGGCGGCTCGGCCTCCTCGACCCGTCGGGCGACTTCCATGACGAGGTAGGTCACCGACGGCGGCCAAGCCACGCCGTTATCCAGGAGCATCCGGGCGGCGCTTACCAGCATCCGGAACTGGTCCGGCGGGATCGTGGTCCCGGCCTCGTGCTGCGCGAGGATGTGATCGGCGATCGCGGCCGCAAGGCCGGCAACTTCGGCCATCTTGTTGGGCGGATCACCAGCCGTCATGTCAGGTCGCGCTCCGTCTGCGAAAGCACGGTGCGGAGCATCCGTCGCCTCTTCGGGGTCTCAGGCCGACACGGTTCCACAAGCAACCCTGGCGAGCAAGCCGTGCGGCGGCGGCACGCCTGCGTGGCCGTGGACACCGCAGATTTCGGCGGCTTGCGCGCGCGGTCCGGGCGTTTCGCGGCCTCCGGTACCGGGACGGCGGACCTGCTCCGCGGCGGCGGTGCCGTCGGGATCGTCCCGGGGCGTCTACGCGGATGCCGGACGGTGGCGGGGCGCGGTCACGCCGAAGACCGAGCCCCGGTCGCGCCGGGATCGCACGGCGACCGGGTGATCGAGCGCCGCGGCGGTCTGCCGGACGATATGAAGGCCGAGCCCGAGACCGGCCCCGTCCCGGCGTCCGGCGCGGTCGAAGGCGTCGAAGATGCCCGCCAGCCGTTCGGGCGCGATGCCGGGACCGCCGTCGTGCACTTCGATCGCCACGCGCCCCTGCCGGCGGCGGCATCCGACGACGACGCGGCCGCCCGGGCCCGCATACTTCACGGCGTTCCCGACGAGGTTGCGCAGGATGGTCGTCAGCATGGCGACCTCGCTCGTGACCGTCAGCGCCGTGGCGCAGACCCGGACACGCACCCCGACCGCGTCGGCGTAGGGTGCCCATTCGGCCGCCACCGCCTCCAGGAGCGGGGCGACCGCGACGGGACCGAGCCGGGGCGCCACGCTGCCGGCCTGGGAGGAGCGGGCCAGATCGTCGAGCTCGCGGCCGAGCCGCACCAGCGCGTCGCTGGCGAGGCCGAGCCGGGCCGCGGCCCGGGGACCGACGCCGTCCGAGACCGCGCGGTCGATGGCCATGAGGGCCACCTGCAGGGGTTGCTTCAGGTCGTGTCCGGCCACGGCGAGCAGCCGGGCCATGGCGCTGCGGGCGGTCTCCGCGCGCAGCAGGGCCTCGTCGGGCGCCGCACCCGGGCTCGCCATCGTCAGTCCCATCCCCGCCTCCTCGTCCGGCCCGCCGACGGCGCGCCGCTTCCATGGCGCGACCTTGGACCGTGGCCGTTCGCGCCGAAATCATACGGAGGTTTGATGTCCTAACCGGACCGGCCTCGGATCGGCGTGCCAGCGGCGCACGCGCGCGATGCCGGTCCGGAGCCGGCCGGCGATCCCGTCACGGATGGAAAGGCCCTGGAATCAGGCACTGGAGTCAGGCCCCGATCGTCTCTTCCAGGCAGCGGATCAGCTCGTCGGCCACGAGCGGCTTTCGCAGGAGATCGCGGGCGCCGCCGGCGAGGGCCCGGCGCCGGAGTGCGTCGTCGGTCAGCGCGGTCATCATGATGACCGGCAGGGCAGGGCGCTGCTCCCGGACGCGGTCCTGCAATTCGATGCCGCTGATCCCCGGCATGTTCACGTCCGTCAGCAGGCACGACACGTCGCTGCCGGCCATGGCGGCCAGGAAGGCCTCGCCCGAGTTGAAGGCCCGCGCGTCGTAGCCCAACGCCTCGAGGAAGCTGGACGTCGCGTCCAGAACCGCCTCGTCATCGTCCACGACCGCGACCGCTTTCTTCCCGACCGGCACGAATCTCCCTCCGGAGCCTCTCGAAGGCGCATCGATCCCACCTCTGTGGGCCGGCGGCGGCTCCGACGAAATTATACGATGGTTTGATGCGCGCGACGGACTCACATCCCGATGAACCGAGTCCTGCCACAGCAACGCAGGACCCGGGGCGTCGCGACGCGACCCGGTAGACATGGATTTCACGAGTTGAGGCAGGACTTCTTCGCCGATCCCCGATCCGATCGCCGCGACGAATCTGTCCGGTGCGGGTGCCAACGCGGCGATGTCCGGCATCGTTCCGCGCCGATCGGCCCGGGCCGGGTCTGCGGAAGCGACGGGGCGATGGGCCGGCTCAGACGGCGGCCCGGGCCTTGAGCAGCTCGGTCTTGCGCACGAGGTCGGCCACGGAGCCGGCCGCCATCTTCCGCATTACGTTGCCCCGGTGGATCTTGACCGTGATCTCGCTGATGCCGAGGGCGTGGGCGATCTGCTTGTTGAGCAGCCCCTTGACGACCTGTGCCATCACCTCGGCCTCCCGCGCCGTCAGGGTCGCGGCCAGCGCCTCAAGCTCGGCGACCCCCGCGCTCGACGCCCGCCGGGTCCTGTCTCGCTCGATCGCGATCGCGATGGCGTCGAGCATGTCCTGATCGCGGAACGGCTTAGTCAGGAAATCGAGCGCGCCCGCCTTCATGGCCTGGACGGTCATGGGGATGTCGCCGTGACCGGTCATGAAGATGATCGGCATGCGGTTGCCCATCGCGGCGAGCTTCGCCTGCAGGTCGAGGCCGCTGGATCCGGGCAGCCGCACATCGAGAATCAGGCAGCCCGGGCGGTCCGGCAGCGTCGCCGCGAGGAGGTCGCGCGTCGCGCCGTAGGCGAGGGTGTCGAGCCCGACGGAGTGCAGGAGGTCCTGCAGACCTTCGCGGACGCCCTCGTCATCCTCGACGATGACCACCAGCGGTGAGGCCGTGTCGGCGCCGGGCTTCGCCGCGCCACCCCGGACGTTGCCTGACATCGTGATCGACGAGTCCCCGCGCGCCTCTGACAGGCTGCCCGCACGGGCAGTGCTTACAGGTTGTATCCGCGCCCGATCAAGCCGACCGTCTGTGGACGGCGCGGACCGCCGGCACGGACCGCCGGCACGGACCGCCGGCACGGACCGCCGGCACGGGTCGCCCCGAATGGCCGCTCGCCGGACCGCTCCCGACGCGCCTATCGACTCGCGGCCAAGCTTGTGGCTATGAGCGGTTGCACTGTCCCCGGGACCGGCTCAACCTCCGGCGAGGTCAGCGCCTCCCGGCCCGGGACTCGCGGCCGCCCGCCTCCTCCGGCCGCGCGCCCGTCCGACCGGCTGTGCAGCGAGGCGCGGAGATGAGTGCGGTGGGCGACGCGCGTCCCAGGCAGACGACGGCGCGGGTCCTCCTCGCGAGCCTGATCGGCACGACGGTCGAGTTCTACGACTTCTACATCTACGCCACGGCGGCGAGCCTGATCTTTGGGCCGCTGTTCTTCCCGGCGGCGCTGCAATCGGCGGAGCTGATCAGCGCCTACGCGAGCTTCGGCCTCGCCTTCGTGGCCCGGCCGATCGGCGGCGCGGTCTTCGGGCATTTCGGCGACCGGATCGGGCGCAAGGCGACGCTGGTGGCCTCGCTCCTGCTGATGGGGCTCACGACCTCGGCCATCGGGCTGCTGCCCACCTTCGCGCTGGCCGGCTGGCTCGCCCCCGTCCTGCTCTGCCTCCTCCGGTTCGGGCAGGGCCTGGCGCTCGGCGGCGAGTGGAGCGGCGCCGCCCTGCTGGCGCTGGAGAACGCCCCGCCGGGCTGGCGCGCGCGCTACGCGATGTTCGCGCCGCTCGGGGCGCCCCTCGGCTTCTTCGTGGCCAACGGCCTGTTCCTCGTCCTGACCCTGACCCTCAGCGCGGAGCAGTTCGCGGACTGGGGCTGGCGGGTGCCCTTCCTGCTCAGCGTGCCCCTGGTCTGGCTCGGGCTCTGGGTCCGCACCAATCTCGGCGAGACCGAGGAGTTCGCCGCCGCCGTGAAGGACGCGCAGCCCCCGCGCGTCCCCCTCGTCGCCCTGATGCGCGACCATGCCGGGCAGGTCGTCGCCGGGATGTTCGGCGTCGTCGCGTGCTTTTCCCTGTTCTGGACCGCCACCGCCTTCGCGCTCGGCTACGGCACGACGACGCTCGGCTACTCCCGGGCCTCGTTCCTGACGGTCGAGCTCGGCGCGATCCTGTTCATGGCCGCCGCCATCGTCGTCGCGAGCTGGCTGTCGGACCGGCTCGACCCGGCCCGGGTCCTGATCGTCGGCTGCGCCGGGACCATCGTGTCGGGGATCCTGCTGGCGCCGATGCTCGGCAGCGGCTCCCTCGCGACGATCTTCGCCTTCCTGGCCTTCGCCCTGTGGGTGATGGGCTTCGTCAACGGGCCGCTCGGCGCGTGGCTGCCGAGCCTGTTCCCGCCGCAGGTGCGCTACACGGGGACCTCCGTGGCGTTCAACGTCGGCGGCATCATCGGCGGCGCCTTCTCGCCGATGATCGCCCAGGCGCTGGCCGCGCAGAGCGGCCTGACCGCGGTCGGCTTCTACCTCGCGCTGACCGGCGGGATCAGCCTCATCGCCTTCGACACGAGCGCCCGGCGGCGGGCGCTGGACGCGCTCGCCCGGAGCGAGCGCCGCTACCGCGCGCTGTTCGAGCAGAGCCACGTCGCGCTGTGCGAGGTCGATCTCTCCGAGGCGCAGGCCCACCTCGCAAAGGCGCGGGCCGCCGGCGCCCTCGGGCCCGACCTCCGCGGGCAGGCCGACGCCGCGCTCGTCGCCGCGCTCGTCGCCGAATGCGCCCGGCGGATCGCGCTGGTCGACGTCAACGACGCGACGGTGCGGCTCCTCGGCTGCGGCTCCCGCGAGGCGGTGCTCGGCTCGATGAGCCGCTTCCTCCCGCCGGGCAACGACCTCGTCCTGCCGCTCCTGCAGCGGATCGACCGGGCGGGCGGCCGCTTCGAGGCCCAGGGCCGCCTGATCCGCGCCGACGGGCGGGAGGTGACCGCGATCCTCGTCGTGGCGCTGCCGGACGACGAGGCGGCCCTCGACCGGGTTGCCTGCGCGATGATCGACGTGACCGAGCGGGAGCGCGCCAAGGAGGCCCTGCTCGCGGCTCAGGCCGAGCTCGCCCGCGCGGGCCGGGTCTCGACCGTCGGGGCGATCTCCGCCTCCATCGCCCACGAGGTCAACCAGCCGATCGGCGCCATGGTGATGAGCGCCGAGGCCTGCCTGCGCTGGCTGCGGCGCGAGACGCCGGACCTCGAGGCGGCCGCGCGGGCGGCCGAGCGCGCCGTCCGCGACGGCATGCGGGCGAGCCGGATCGTGCAGCGGACGCGCGAGCAGCTCCGCCGCGACCGCAGCCAGCCCGAGATCCTCGACCTGGGCTCCCTCCTGGCGGAGGTCGCGACCCTCCTCGACCGGGAGATCCTGGCGGCCGGGGCGACGGTGCGGACGGTGATCGCCGCGACCGAGGCGCGCGTCCTGGCCGACCGCGTCGAGCTGCAGCAGGTCGTGGTCAACCTCGTGACGAACGGCCTGCACGCCGTGCGCGACCTGCCCGAGCCCCGCCGCGCGCTGCGGATCGCGCTGACCGCCCCCGCGCCGGGCCGGCTGCGGATCGCGGTCGTCGACAGCGGCACCGGCATCGATCCGGAGCAGCTGCCCAGGCTGTTCAGCCCGTTCTTCACCACGAAGCGCGACGGGATGGGAATCGGCCTCGCGATCTGCCGGACCATCGTCGAGGCCCATGGTGGCACGCTGACCGGCGGGAACAATGACGGGCCGGGCGCGACCTTCGCGGTCGAGCTGCCGGCGGCCGAGCCCGCCGCCGGCTGAGCCTCAGCGGGCGGGGACAGCCGCGAACAGGCTGTTCAGCCCCTCCGCGGTGGTCGGGTGGGCGAGGATCGCGTCGCGCAACGCCGTGTAGGGCAGGCCGGCGAGCATGGCGACCTGGACCGCGGCCATGACCTCGCCGGCCTCCGCGCCGAGCATCGTGAAGCCGAGGATGCGGTCGTCCGCGCCGATGACGGCCTTCATGAAGCCCTCGGTCTGCCCGGTCGTCCGCGTGCGCAGCACGGCCGCCATCGGCAGCCGCGCCACCCGGACGGCGTGGCCGCCGGCCCGCGCCTCCGTCTCGGTCGACCCGACCCGCGCCAGCGGCGGGTCGGTGAACAGGCAGGACGGCATCAGCCGGCCCGCGGTCGAGCGCGGGATCCCCGCCAGCGTGTCGCGGATCACGCGGAAATCGTCCGCCGAGGCGTGGGTGAAGGCCGGGCTGCCCGCGCACTCGCCGATGGCCCAGACGCCCGGCGCGCTCGTCCGGAGGTGGTCGTCGACCTCGATGACGCCCCGCTCGGTGAGCGCCACGCCCGCGCGGTCGAGACCGATCTCGTCGGTGTTCGGCGCGCGCCCCGCCGCGACGAGGATGTGACTCGCGGCGATGACCGCCTCACCGGCGCCGCCGCTCACGGTGATCTCCACGGCCTCGCCCGAGCGGCCGCGCACGCGCACCACCTCCGTGCCGGTGCGGATCGCCAGCCCCTCGGCCTCGAGGAGCTGCGCGAGGGCGGACGCCACGTCCGGATCCTCGCGGCCCGCGATCCGGGGCCCGTGCTCGATCACCGTCACCGCGCTGCCGAACCGGCGGTAGGCCTGGGCCAGTTCGAGGCCCACGTAGCCGCCGCCGAGGACGACGAGGTGGGCGGGCACGGCGTCGAGTTCGAGCGCCTCGATATGGGTGAGCGGCCCGGCCTCGCGCAGGCCCGGGACGTCCGGGATGGTCGCGCGGGTGCCGAGATTCAGGAAGATCTGCTCGGCCGTCAGCGCGCGCGAGCCGCCCGCGTTCAGCGCGACCGTGAGCGCTCTGGGGCCCGTGAAGCGGGCCGTTCCCATGACGAGCTCCGCGCCGCTCTCGCGGTAGCGGTCGAGGTGCATGTCGATGAGGTCGCGGACCATCGCCCGCTTGCGCGCGACCACCCGGCCCATATCCACCGCGACCGGTCCGGTCTCGATGCCGTACCGGTCGGCCTGCCGGGCGCGGTGGGCGATCTCGGCGCTCCAGATCTCGTTCTTGCTCGGCAGGCAGTTGGTGTTGGGGCAGGAGCCCCCGATCCAGCGGCGCTCGATCACCGCGACCCTCTGGCCGGCCTTGGCGAGGTGCCACGCCAGGAACTTGCCGCCCTCGCCGCTGCCGATCACGAGGGCATCGTAGTGGTCGTCCATGGTATTTCCTTCGCGATCCCGAGATCTGCGGAAAACGTAGAGGCCTCACGACCGGACGGATATCATGCGTCGGTATGATAGACCGGTCCCGACCGCCCGGCGCGCAGGTTTCGTGCGCATCGAGTCTCGGATGATCCGACCGAAACCTCGGCCTGACCGAGCCGGATCGGCCCATCGCCGCAGTTCCGTCCATCGCTGACGGGCGATCGCCCGTTCCGGTCGGCGCCTCTGCAGGCAGGCCTGCAGCAATCCCGCGCCCTCCGCTTCGAAGGCTCGGATCCCTGAACACGCGGGTTCGCCGCGGCCGCGGCCCGGGCGCGTGACCGGCCGCCCGCGCGCCGCCGCGCGAAGCTTTCAGGACCGAGACCCGGGCCGATGGACTGTCCTCGGCCGGCCCTGATCCCGGGGGGGGCCGCGGAGGGGCACCGTTTCGGGTGCCGACCCCTAACCTTCGTATGATTCCGCGCGGCCGGGGGCGGCGGTACCTCTCGCGACACGGCACACGATCCGGACCGCGCCTTCGGCCGTCCCCGAAGACACGTCGCCCGGCCGGTTCGCACGCCGAGACACGTCGCGGCGTCCCCATCCCACGAGGTCGAACGATGGTCCAGCTCACGATCAATGCGCGTCGCTACACGGTGGACGCGGAACCGGACACGCCGCTGCTGTTCGTCCTGCGCGACAGCCTCGGGCTGACCGGCACGAAGTACGGCTGCGGCATCGGGCAGTGCGGCGCCTGCACGGTGCTGCTCGACGGCGCGGCGACCCGCTCCTGCCAGATCCCCCTGGAGAGCGTCGGCGACCAAGCCATCACGACGATCGAGGCGATCGAACAGGACCCGGTCGGTGCCCGGGTCGTGGCCGCCTGGGTCGGCATCGAGGTGCCCCAGTGCGGCTACTGCCAGTCCGGTCAGGTCATGGCCGCCACGAGCCTGCTCAAGCAGACCCCGAAGCCGACCGAGGCCGACATCGCCGGCGCCATGACCAACCTGTGCCGGTGCGGAACCTACAACGCCATCGCCGCCGCCGTGCGGCAGGCCGCGGCCTGAGGAGGCGCACGATGACCGACCTCACGCCCCTCCGCCGCGCCGACCGTCGCGAACCGGTGCGCAACCTCTCCCGCCGCGGCTTCCTGGGGGCCGCCTCGGGCGCGCTGTTCCTCGGGGTCGGCCTCCGGCTCGCGCCGGCCGCCGCCCAGACCCGCGCCGAAGGCCCGGCGGCCGTCGCGCCGAAACCCGGGACCCGCGTGACGGCCTTCCTGGAGATCCGCCCCGACGACACCGTGCGGCTGCTCAGCCCCTTCGTGGAGGGCGGCCAGGGCATCAACACCGGCCTCGCCCAGACGATCGGCGAGGAACTCGACCTCGACCCGGCGCGCTTCGCGGTGGAATGCGCCCCGCCCGGCCCCGACTACGCGGTCGTCAACGGCCTGCGGATGACCGGCGGGTCGTTCTCGACACGCTCCAGCTTCGAGGCCATGCGCCGCCTCGGCGCCACCGCCCGCGAGATGCTCCTGCGGGCGGCGGCCGCCGAACTCGCCGTGCCGCAGGCCAGCCTGACCACCGAGAACGGGCGCGTGATCCACGCCGCCTCCGGCCGGAGCCTCGGCTACGGCGCCCTGGCCGCCGCGGCGCTGGCGCTGCAGCCGCAAGACGACGTCGCCCTGAAGGATCCCAAAGAGTTCCGCTGGATCGGCAAGCCGGTGGCGCGCCTCGACATGCGCGACAAGTCCACCGGCCGGGCCGTCTACAGCATCGATATCCGGCTCGACGGCATGGTGCACGCCGCGATCCGGCACGCGCCGCATCTCGGCACCGAGCCGGAGGCGATCGCCAACGCCGCGGAGGTCCGGGCGATGCCGGGCGTCCAGGTGGTCGAGCGCCTGCCGGGCGCGGTGGCGGTGGTGGCCGACACGTGGTGGCGGGCTCGCAGGGCCGTCGAGGCGCTGCAGGTCACGTGGTCAAAGCCGGCTCCCGACGGCGTCGCGACCGTCTCGGCGGGCTTCTCCTCGGCGGCGATGCTGGCCGCCCTCCGGGACGCGGCCGGCCCCGGCGTTCCGGCCGAGCAGGCGGGCGACCCGGAGGCCGCCTTCGCGGGCGCGGCCAAGGTGGTGGAGGCGGCGTACGACGCCCCCTACCTCGCCCACGCGCAGCTGGAGCCGCCCTCGGCGGTGGCGCGCTTCGCCCCCGACGGCAGCCTCGACCTCTGGGTGCCGAACCAGATGCCGGAGCTGTTCCAGCAGGTCGCCGCCAAGACGGCCGGGCTGCAGCCGGATCAAGTCCGGATCCACTCACCGATGCTCGGCGGCTTCTTCGGGCGCCACTTCCACTACGGGCCGGCGAGCCCGTTCCCGCAGGCGATCCTGCTGGCCAAGGCGGCGGGCAAGCCGGTGCGGGTTCTGTGGTCGCGGGAGGAGGAGTTCGGCATGGACGCCGTCCGCCCCCTGAGCTTCGCCCGGTTCAGGGCGGCCCTCGGTCCGGACGGGATGCCGGTGGCGCTGGAGACCACCGCGGTGGGAGAGGGCCCGATCGGGCGCTGGTTCGGCGCGCTGTTCAAGGGTCCGGTGGATTCCTCGGTGGTGGAGGGCCTCGACCGGAAGCCCTACGCGATCCCGAACCGGCGGCTCACCTACGTGAAGGTGCCGCACCCGGTGACGATCGCGTTCTGGCGCTCGGTCGGGCACTCGATGAACGATTACTTCTACGAGAGCTTCCTCGACGAGATCGCGCAGGCCGGCGGCCAGGACCCGTTCGCCCTCCGGATGACGCTCCTGAGGGACAGTGCCCGCCACCGCACCCTTCTGCAGGCGGTGGCCGACCTCGCGGGCGGCTGGACGCGCGGGCCGTTCCAGGCACAGGACGGCACGCGGCGGGCGCGGGGCGTGTCGATGGCCTCGCCGTTCGGGTCGGAGACGGCGACGATCGCCGAGGTGTCGCTCGAGAACGGCGAGGCGCGGGTGCACGATCTCTGGATCGCCATCGATCCGGGCCGCGTGGTCAACCCGGCGATCGTGAAGCGCCAGGTCGAGAGCGCGGCGGCGCTCGGCCTCTCGTCGACGCTGCTGGAGCAGGTCGTCTACGAGAACGGGGAGCGGCAGGCGCGGAACTTCGACGCCTACCCGATCCTCGACCGGGAGCGGATGCCGCGGGTCCACGTGGCGATCGTCGAGAGCGGGGCGCCGATGGGCGGCATCGGCGAGCCGGGCCTGCCCGGCGTGCCGCCGGCGGTGGTCAACGCGGTCGCGGCGCTGACCGGCCGACGCCTGCGCAGCCTGCCCCTGGCCAAGGAGACCCTCTCGGGGACCTGACGCCGATCGATGACCCCGGGCGACAACCCGGGGCGACGCCCCCCGGGTCCGCCCCCGAAAGTCCCGCGTCCCGACTGGAAGCGGGATTTTCGGATGCCGTATAGCGGGGGCGCGGCGGGCCTGAATCGGGGCCGGCCCCGGGAACCGCCGACATGAGCAACGGTCTGACGCCGACGGCCGACCGGATCGTCGTGGCCAGCGAGGCCGACTGGAACGACGCGTGGTACCTCGTCTGCATGAAGGTCTCGACGATCGGCTTCGTCGTCGTCGATGCCCGCGAGCGGGTCGCCACCCTGGACGCGCTGCGGGCGGCCGGAATCACCGACATCGCCGCCCACCTCGACGCCCATCCGGACGTGGCCGACCGCCTGCGGCACGGGATGGTCATCCTCGACGTCAACGAGGCGGCGGTGCGGATGTTCGGCGCGGGCGGCCGCGCGGACATGATCGGGCAGCGCACGCAGCGCTTCTTCGACCCGCTCTGCACCGCCCAGGTCAATTCCGCCCGGGCCTTCGCGGCGGGCGCGACCTCGTTCCAGCAGCAGGCGCACAGCGTCCGGCTCGACGGATCGCGCTTCGAGACGCTGTTCTGCGTGGTCCCGCGGGCGGACGGCGCCACCTCCGGCCTGTGGCTCGCCTCCTTCGTGGACATCACCGAGCACGTCGCGCGGCAGATGTCGCTGGAGGTGCTGCGCGACGAGCTCGCCCACGTCTCCCGGATCTCGACGCTGGGCGAGCTCTCGGCGTCGATCGCGCATGAACTCGGGCAGCCCCTATCGTCGATCGGCATGACCGCCGGGGCGATGCTGCGCCTGCTCGATCGCGCGGATCTCGACCGCGACCTGCTCCGGCGGCAATGCCAGCGCATCGTCGATCAGGTCACGCGGGCCGGGGACATCATCGATCGCACACGCCGCATGGCCGCCAAGCGGGACAGCGTCCGCGCGCCCGTCTCCGTGGCGGAGGTCCTGGCCGAGGCCGCGCGGTTCGTGGCGCACGATCTGAACCGCACCGAGATCAGGCTCACCGTCGCCCCGGCGGACGCGGCCGCGCATGTCATCGCGGACCGGATCCAGCTGCAACAGGTCTTCGTCAACCTGCTGATGAACGCCATCCAGATCCATCGGCAGGCGCGGACCCCCGGGCCCGAGATCGCGGTCGAGACCGTCTGCCGGGACGGGTCGATCACGGTCGACGTCGTCGATAACGGGCCGGGCCTCGATCCCGGCACCCTCGACCGGCTGTTCGACGGCTTCTTCACGACGCGGGCCGAGGGGCTCGGCCTCGGTCTCCGGATCTGCCGGACCATCGTGGCGGCCCATGGCGGCTCGATCGACGCGAGCCCCCGCGACAGAGCGCCGGGCGCCCGCTTCTCGGTGTGCCTTCCGCTCGCCCAGTCCTGACCGGGCGGCCGCGGGAAGCGGGCAGGGGCGCCCCGGCCGGGACGCCCCGCGAGGGCCTCAGGCGGCGACGGCGCGCGCGGTCCGGTACCGGCTCGCCGGCGTCGCCGCGCCGAGCTGGGCGGCGAGTTCAAGGCGCGCGGCGTCCAGCGCGGACCAGGCCGCACCGTTCTCCAGGGGCGGGATCGTGACGACCTCGCCGGCATCGAACCCCGCGAGCGCCGCCGCGACCAGGTCGGACGGCGTCATGACGATGCTGGCCGGGAGGTTCCGGTGGCCGCCGACGCCGGCCACGTTCCAGAACTCGGTGGCCGTCGCGCCGGGCAGGACCGCCTGGATCCGGACGCCCCGGGGGGCGAGTTCGTGCTGCAGCGCCTGCGTGAAGGCGAGAACGTAGGCCTTGCTCGCCCCGTAGACGCCGTTGAGCAGTTCGGGATTGAGGGCGACGGTCGAGGCGACGTTGATGATCGCCCCGTGTCCCCGCGCGATGAAGGCCGGCGCTGCCGCGTAGGCGAGGCGCGTCACGGCCGTGACGTTCACGCCGATCATGCGCTCCATCTCGTCCGGATCCGCCTGGAGCAGCGGGGCCGCGGAGCCGAAGCCGGCGTTGTTGACCAGCAGGGTAATCGCCGCGTCGCTCCGCAGCCGGTCCTCGACGCGCCGGAGACCGGCCCGGTCGTTGACGTCCGCCGCGAGCGCCTCGACGGTGCGGCCCGAGGCCCCGCGCACCGTCTCGGCGACCGCCTCCAGGCGATCCGCGTTCCGGGCGGTCAGGATGAGATCGTGGCCGCGCGCGGCGAGCTGTTCGGCATAGATCGCGCCGATCCCGCCCGAAGCGCCGGTGATCAGAGCAGTTCCCTTGGCACGTTCCGTCATGACAACTCTCCGTCTGTGCTGCTGAATGACGGAAAGTGTAGCGATCGCGACGGAGGCTTACATTTATACGGATGCGGGCCGGCGCCATACCTTGGTATGACCCGGTGGCATGATCGGGCCGCCTTGCCCAACGCCCGTCGGGCAGGCGCGGGGAGGCCGGTGCGGCGCCGGCCCGCTGACGGAATCGGCGCCCGAGATCCGCCGCGCGTCGATCCGGGAGAGGTGCACCCGCGGCCTCGCCATGCTAGAACGAAAGCGGAACAGATCATACGGGCGGGCCGGGCACAATCTGCGGGCGAGACTTTTCTTCCGACCCCGTGGACGCGTGTGGATACGGCTCGAAAACTCCTGTCGTGGCGCGCCCCTGGGCGGCCCGTGCGGTCTGTGGAGAACCTGTGACGAACCGGGGTGCAGGACGACGATGGCGATGAGGACGGCGTTCGTGGTGCAGCCCTTCGAGCTGCACCGGAAGCGGCTGCGGCCGGCCCGGCAGGAGCCTGCGCAGACCGAGAGCGGGGCGGTGAAGAAGGCCGAGAACATGGCCAGGCGGATGCCGGGCGCGGCGGCGCTGAAGGTGGTGGCCGACGACGAGACCGGCGAGCTGGAGGGCGTCACGATCCTCGGCCAGTGGGGCGAGATCCCCGACGATTTCGCCGAGAGCCTGCAGGGCGCCTAGGCCACAGATCACCAGCGGGGCGGGAGAGCGCCATGTCGGCGGTTCGGCGGGTCGGGAACTTCCTCCAGGTGCAGGACGGCGACGGCTGCCGGCACCTGCTGCGCGTGACGAGCGTCCAGGCGCTGAGCGACACGGACCTGATGCGCAACGAGACGTTCATCACCGCGGCGGGGCGGACGATCCGGGTGACGCAGCCGCTCGACGAGATCGTGGACCTCGTGGCGCCGGGCGAGCGGACGGCGCCGGGGCCGCAGGAGGAGCCGTGGCCGTTCTAGCCGCGGGAGATCATCCCGCGCGCCATCTGCAGCAGCAAGCGGCGGTCCGACAGGGTGAGCGCGTGCCAGACGCGCAGCAAATCCCCCGTCATGTCGATCGCGGCGAGCGCCTCGGATTCGTCGAGGAAAGCGTCTTCGGGCACGCCGAGGGCGTGCGCGATCTGCCGGAGCATCGATCTCTTGTCGTTCGGCCCGAACTTTCCACCCTCGAATTCCGGATCCGCCAAATCGATCTCCGACGGACGCGCGGCGGCGTCGCTTTAAATCTACAGTATCTTTATAACGTGAGAGTGCGAACACCGCATCGATGAATCGGAAATAAATTTTACCGGTACATTGATACCAATTATTTGGCAGCCGATCATTATCTAAGATTAGCAGCAGAACCTGAGTTAGATACAGCGATCAAAATTCGATGGCCCGCAACAGACTTGCTCGGCATCTGCATTGAACGCGGCGCGGGATCATCCCTCCCCGGCGACGGGCGGTCCCGGGCTGCGGGTCAACGGTGTGATGGTCCAGCGCCCGCGCGCCGCCGCCCGCCGCGTTGCGATGCCGGCGGTGGGACGGTCCACCTGTCCCACCCCGATCCGGCACGGGGCGGATCCTCAGGAAGGGGTCCGGCGATCAGCTGCCGCCGCTGCCGTCCCCGCTCCCCTTGCCGATCTGGGGTACGCCGCGCTCCGGCTGGCCGGCATTCCCGCCGGCGGCCGAATCCGTCGTGATGGTCGTCGCCCCCGTCCCGGTGGGCGCGACGACGGCGGTGCTGCCCGGACCGCTGTTCTGGCTGCCGCCGGGAACGACGACGGTTCCGGCCGGGGTGCCCGGCGTCACCGGCTGGGCTGGTCCGGGTTGCCGGATCGGTGCGGGACCGGTGCTGGTCTGCGCCGAACCGGGCGATGCCGCGACCAGCGCGAAGATGGCGAAGAGGGCATGACGCATCATGTGCTCCTTGGCATCTCGGCCCGACTGTGCCTCACGCACGGGCCTCCGTGCCCGAACGCGGGAGCGCGGACACGGTTTCCGACACCCGTCGTCGTCGTGCGCCGCCGATCGTCGTGCCCGGCCGCGCCCGGCGCGCAGGGTCTCGCCCGGGAGCGGCGCGCCAACCCTCCGGATCGGCGCACGAAAAGGCCCCGCGCGGCGCTGCCGGCGGGGCCGAAGGTGGGTCTGCCTTGGGAGGATGCAGAGGCAGATACTTGGCCGGCGTTGCGCCGCCGCTGCACCGGCGACACGACATGTCGGCCCCGCAGGGACCGCCGGTCACGGCGGCGTCAGGCTTGCATGCCGAGCAGGCCCCGCCCCGTGCGGTGGACGGCCGGGACCGCGGCGTGGCGCCGAAGGTCCGGCCATCCTTGGATAACCATGTCGACCGCCGGCTTGTGGACGCCGCGGCAGCGTCGTCGACAGCGTCATCGACAGCGTCCTGCCGCTGTGGTGCTGATCGGCGGCGAGGAGTCCCATGAAGCACATCATCGTTCTGGCCATCGCGGCCACGGCCCTGACGGCCTGCAACGCGGCGAACCGGCCCGGCCGCGGCGAGCTCTTCATGAGCGAGGCCGACGTCGCCGCGAAGGACGACGCGATCTGCCGGGGCTACGGCGCCGAGCCGGGAACGCCGGAATACGTGCAGTGTCGGGGAACCCAGGACCAGCGGCGCGACGCGGCCCAGGCGCCCCGCCGCAGCGGCTGAGTGCGGCGGCCGCGAGGGCGCGGCCTCCGGGACCAACGCCCCGCTCGCGCGTTGTCCGCGCGGACCGCTTTCCCTGGAGCGCGTGATGCTCGCCCGATCCGCCCTGATCTTCATCGTCCTGACGTCGGGGGCCCAGGCCGCCGCCTTCGACGACCTGAAAGGCTATCTGGCGTCCTGCCTGCGGTTCGAGATGGCCGGCGCCCCAGCGGAACGCGGCGGGCCGCTGTCGTCCAAGGTCCGCCGCGCCCTGGACCGATGCTCCGACGACGTCGCGCGCCTCGACCGGGCGGACGGGCGCCGGCTGCGCGGTGACGGTGGGATCAGCCCGTCGACCAAGGAGGTCATCCGGAGCGTCGTGAGCGGCGGGGCCGGCGGCGTCCGCACGGTCCGGTACTGACCGCCGGCGGTTCGCCCGGCGCGTCGATCGGGTGGCGCCGATCACCGGGCGTTAACCTTCCGGCCGCACCTCACGGGGCCCGCTCGCGAGGAGATGCCGATGCCGAAGCGCCTGACAATCACCGTCCCGCACGACCTCGGGACAGCCGAGGTTCGCCGGCGCATCGACCTGCACATGGACTGGGCTTTCCGCCGCCTGGAGGCGGAGAAGATCCGCGTCGAGGCCGAGGACTGGCTGGGTAATCGCCGCTCCTTCTCGGGTAGCGGCTACGGGCAGTCGGCGCACGTCGCCATCCAGGTGGCGGATGACGCGCTGGAGGTCGAGGCGCTGGTGCCCTGGATGGCCAGCCTGTTCGCGCCCGTCATCGAGTCGGTCGGGCGCCACTACGTCGGGCGCCTCCTGTCCGACGAGGCCGCCTGACGCGCGCGGCCCGGGGCGGCGATCGGTCCGGTGTGCCCGCGGGGCGGTTGTGGCCCGGTCGTGCCGGGGCTAAACGCGCCGGCTCGGTGGCGGCGCAGGGGCCCGGATGAGCGATGACGTGGCGGCCCTGCTCCTCGCGCTCGCGACCGAGAACGCCGAGCTGCGCCAGCAGCTCGCCACCGCGCAGGACATGCTGATGGAGACCGCCATCGACGCCGGCCATCTCCACGCCCGCATCGAGGCGCTTCAGGCCGAGCGCGACGCGTGGCAGGCGGAGGCCGAGCGCTTGGCGCGCCGGCCCCCGCGTTCCCTGTGAGCGCTCGCAGCACCCGGCGCGCCGAACCTGCGGGCGGGCGCGACCGGGGAGGGCGCACTCGGGCCCCGGGGCGCATCGGCGTGAGCCCGCACGGGGGCGGGCTCACGCCGTTCCTCACGCCTTCCCGGGTTGCGGGCGGGGCACGCGCACGTCGACCGTCTGGCCGGTGAGGGGATTGAGGATCAGCATGGCGGCGGTCTCCGGTGTGTGTGACGGTAGAACGCCGTCCGCGGGCGCCGGGATCACGCTGCGGCGTGCCGTGGCGCACAGGCGGCGACGGGGTCGCCGAACCCGGATCCGTGTCGGAAACGGCCTCCGGCGAGGCCCGCGAAGCTCGCCACGGTCGGGATGCCGCCTTACCTCAGGGCGTGGCGCCCTGGCGGCCGCCAGGGGCAGAACACCTGGAGGATCGATATGGCCATCGATAGATCCGGTGAGCGTGCCGCGCTCGATACCGAGGTGAGGATACCCAGGACACCATCGCGAAGCTTCGCGAGGCTGCCGACGGAACGCCGCCCGGACACAGTTCGCGCGTGGCGCTGAAGAAGGCCGAGGAGAAGCTGGCCGAACTGGTCAAGCACATCACCCGGCGCGACCGGACGGGTTAGCGCGGCCGCGGACGCGGGGACCACCGGACAGGTCCCCGCGCGCCGTCCGCCGGCTCAGTGTCACCCCGCCGGCGCCGAAGCGCCGGCTCTCGATCCCATGTTACCGCCGGACGGATCCGGCGCGGGCGGCGCCAGGGTCGTCCGCGGCGCACCCACAGTGATGACGAACCCTCCCCGCTCAGGCGGCCGGCAGCGCCGCCCGCAGGACTGTCGGCGCGTCGCCCCCTGGCCGCCCGCGCGGCCTCGCCGCGGACCGATGCATGCGCCTCGGGCGCAGGCCCCGAGCATACCGCCAGAACTTCAACAGTATTTAACAGATCCGCCCGGAGTTAATCGGCCGTTTACTATGTTTTTTCCGACGTCGCGAGCCTGTGTGTCCGTAAAACTACAGCTATTCTGCTCAGAGCTTGGTAGTCTTATCACCAGATCGAAACCCGGATCACCCTGATGACCAAGCTCCTCGCCTCCCTGACCGCCTTCACTGCGCTGACCGCCGCGGCGTCCGCCGCCGACCTTCCGCGCCGCGCCGCGCCGCCGCCGGTGTTCACGCCGGTGCCGGTGTTCACCTGGACCGGCTTCTACATCGGTGTGAACGCCGGCTACGGCTTCGACGCCAACAGCCGCAACACCACCAGCTACGCCCTGCCCGGCGGCTCGCTGATCAACTCCCCCGGCACCGCCGGCGTCGTCAGCGTCAACAACCGCAACAACAACGACGGCTTCTCGGGCGGCGCCCAGATCGGTTACAACTATCAGTTCACCCCGGGCTCCGGCGTCGTGATCGGCTTCGAGGCCGACGCCCAGTACGTCGACTTCGCCCGCCGCGCCAACGCCACCCAGAACTACAGCTTCCTCGGCTTCCCCGGCGTCGCCTTCTCCAACCCGCCGGCCTTCGTCGCCACCAGCGGCAACGGCCTCGACTACTTCGGCACCGTGCGCGGCCGCCTCGGCTACGCCTTCGACCGCACCCTCGTGTACGGCACCGGCGGCTTCGCCTACGGCTCGGGCCAGGACGACCAGAACTTCTCCGGCAACCGCTTCCGCGACAGCTTCCGCACCGGCTGGGCCGCCGGCGGCGGCGTCGAGTACGCCCTGCCCACCGACTCGTTCCTGAACTTCTTCCGCTCCTCGGCCGTCACGCTGAAGGTCGAAGGCCTCTACGTCAGCCTCGACCGCCAGAAGAACTCCGCCGGCGGCGTGTTCTACGGCAACCTCCTGCCCCCGAACGGCACCGCCTACCTCAACGGCGCCGCCGCCAAGACCGAGTTCGCCGTCGTCCGCGCCGGCCTGAACTACAAGTTCGGCTCCTACTGAGATCGGGTCGCGCCGCTCCCGGCCTCCGTGCCGGGAGACGCGGCGGCGGGCGAGGGGGGCAGGTCCGCCTCATCGCCCTCCGCCGCCGAAGAGCAGCCTTCCGGTTGGCCTTCGCATCCCCAGCCCGATCAAACTGGCCGCGAGGTCGGCAACACCCTGGGAGCGCACGCTCCCAGGGTGTTCCTGCGTTCCGTCACGGTGCGCCACGGCGGTCAGCCGATCGCCCCGAACAGCGGGAGCGCCGCTACCAGTACCGGTTCGGCCAGCAGCGCCGCCCGCCGCGACCGAGGTGGAAGCCGCGCGGACAGGCCCGACCGACATAGCCGCCCCACTGGCCGCCGGCGCGGCAGCCGCCATAAGGGCCGCGATGGCCATAGGGCCCGCAGCCGCCGTAGACGTGCTGGATCAGCCCGTCCTGCGCGGCGGGGAGCGGAGAACCCGCGACGGGCAGCGCCGAGGCCGGCGCGGCGATGCCGACGGCGAGCAGTGCCGCGGCGGCGAGGGACTTGAGCATCAACCGATCTCCAGGTCTTGGCTGAGCCGATCTCCGTCGGCACCGCTCGAATACCTGATCCCGGCTGAAGGCCGGGTGTTACGGACCGTCTCGATTGCCCGCATCGCTGGAGCTTTTCTTTAAGCGCTGCCTCGATACTGGCGCTCTACCCGCCCAAGATTCCGCCTCGACCAAGACGACAGTGTCCGCCGGACCTGCGGCCCGGATCACCCGCTCACGTCGGGAGAGCCGTCGCCGATCCGTCGCTCTGCTGCGGGGCAGTATGCGGCCGGCTGCCGGCCTGCCAGATCCAGTTGTCCGCGATGGACCCGCGGAGACGCGTTCCACGACGACGAGCGCGATCACCAGGGGCTTTGAGGTCGCGCTTTTCCACTTCCCCGGATCCGTCCACACGGCCTCCCTTTCGGCTTGCGGCGAGCGGTCCGCGTGCCGGACTGGATCGGCCCGCGCCCCGTCTCTCCAGAGTCAATCCGCCGAACGGCGCGACGTGTCCGAGGCGTTGCGGCCGCAACGTGGCCATTCGTCGGCCATCCGGCACATTCGGCTCTCGGAGAGCGCGGTTGAAATGCCCGAATGTCTCAGCCGCGATTGTGCGGCGGCTCGACTGCCGCGCGTTGAGGTTCGCTGCAGAGGATGAGAACTCGGCATCTCGAACAGGCGGCGGCGCGCACGTCGACGACCCGCACTCCGCTCGCCTGCGGGCCAGGGATTTGCAGCCCGATCGTTGCAAGGGTCGATCTTATTCCCGACACCTTCATGCATGCGCCGCATATCTGGCGTGAGGCATGTGGCATACCAAGAAGTCGCGTGCAGTGCGATATCGTTTCTCACGCACCGCACAAAAGGACGCCGCCGATGACCCTCCTCACTGCCCTCGCCCTTCTCCCCTTCGCCGCCATCGCCAACTTCGCTTTCGTGGTGGCGCTGGCCAATCACTTCGACGCCGACAAGCCGGCTACGGGCCTCACCGGCCCGGTTCCGACGCTGGCCTGAGCCAAGCGAGAGCCCTTTCACGCAGCCTCGATGGAGGCCGCCGGATCTCGGGCGGACAGCCAGGTAAGTCTCTAAGCCTTATTCGGCGCCCCATCCAGGCGCAGCCAAGGCGAATTCCTGGGGCAACTATCTCGGCGTGGTCGCGCTCGTTTCCCGTGTCCTAGCGTGGACTTGGACCCACCACGTCTTACCGCGGAGGTAGGTGTCGGTCATTCCGGCACCGTCCTCGTCGAAGCATCCCACCACTGACGCACGGCACGTTGGTCGAACACCTACGATGACTGCGCGCCGAACGGCTGTCGAGCATCAGCGTTTCGCCCGGCCGCAGCCTGGCGGATTCAGTGCCGTTCGGTGAAGCCGAATACGCGCACCAAGTCGGCGGCACTGGCCAACTGCTCACGCGACACTGCCCCCTCCCTGCCCCTTCAGCCTAGCTTCGTCGAGATCGGCCAATGCCTGCCGGCCAGCGTCGGTGATTCGGACTGCGCGCGACTCGCGCGGCGCCATCTCAGCCCAGCCGCAGCTCACCAGACGCGGGATGAGCGTGTCACCGTTCCATGGGATGAGCTTCACGTATGCGAGCTCGAGGAGCGGCACGAAGAACGGGCCGCGGTCAATGCGCTGAAGCAGTTGCACGTGCTCGTCTTGGATAACCACGAAGGTCTCACCAGCCACCACGGACGGGACTATGGCCGCCGTTGAGATGGTGGAGGGCCGATCCGGATCGTCGGCGACCTCCCGAGCTTGGCCGGGGTGAATGCCAGAGCTAGCGCCGGTGAGGACCGCGACCTCCACCTGTGCCCAGATGGCACGCACCTCCGGTGTCAGGCTGTCCCACGAGTCGAACTCGCGTGGCCGGGCGTATGCGAAGCGCGCGTAGTAGGCGGTGCGGCCGGGATCTGAGGTCATCGTCAACCTCCACAATGCAAGCCTGCGCAACTGAGTTGGTGGACGGAGTGACTGGCACCGCTTGCAGCGGTCGCATCAGTGCTCCGCCGCACCTCGGAAGCCCGTAGCGAGGCGTAGGCCGAATACTCAAGTGAGGGAGTATTCCAATGAGCACAATCGATCTCTACCGATCCAATTCGCGCATTTTTACGCGCTTTATGGGATCGTGTGTGTTCGTCGCAGTGGCCCTTTGGCTGGCTCTGACTCAGCCTAATGTCGGCACTGATACCATAATTCCTGAAAGCTTCCGGGATTATGAGATGCGCGTTGGCGTAGTGATCTTCGGCCTTGGCGCACTTGTGTGGGGCCTGAAGCTGTTCCAGCCCGACGTGGTCGTCTCCATTGGTCCTCAAGGGATTTATGACCGACGCCTCTCGACGGATTGGATCCCGTGGAAGACGATCCGCGCCATCAAGCCTCTGCAATTCTGGATGAGCAGCTACTACCGGCTGGAGATTGATCCCGAAGCTGCTGCGCGGATTCATTGGACGAGACGGGCTCGCTTTACATCTTGGCTGAACATCATGCTCGGGCATTGCTACTGGATCAGCGGTGCCGAACTCATCGGCGGCTTCCCTGCATTGGCGGAAGCGATCGGACGTAGTCGGCCGGACCGCTGAGGAGAGGCGAACCCGCGCGTCCTCGGAAAACTTGCATCCAGACATCTGGAACGCTCCAGCGCAGTTGGCCGTGCCCGATGGCGCATAGCCCGCACACTGGTACGAGCGAACTCTTCTCGTGTCTTAGGTTCGTCAGTAAGAAGGAACCTCATATCCGACCAAACCAAAAGGACGAAGCCCGAAGATCTCACGTCGGATCGCCCTCGGCTCAACCCGCAGGGGCACGGCAGCGGCTCCGTCAGCGGTGAGCATAGCACAGGCATCAACGGAGGCGCCAAGCAGGACTAGCCCGACAAGACAGAAGGATGAGGGCTGCTTAGAATAGACCGCTGACAGAACGGCAAATTGAACACATTAGAAAAGTAATTCAAATACCGAATACGTGCTTTGATCCCCAATAAGGAGATCAGAGCCATGACAATCACCACCACTATAAATGCCATCGGACTGGTGAAGGCGACGGAGATGATCCAGTCGGCAAGGGCGGAAGCTGCGATCGAGCACAAAGCGGGGCTGCATACCGTCTCAATGCCGGCGCCCCCGCCGAACGACGCAGGCATCCAAAGGCAAAAGAATGACCCGAAACTTCTCGCATCGCAGGAGCGTGTGGTGGACATCACCGTCTGAGTCGGGAAGGCCTGCGCCGCTTCTAATCTGCGGCTTAAAAATTCTCTCCTCCACAACAAACGGGCGACGACCGATTGATTGGCTGATGAGGCTCTCGCCGTACTCGCCGATCGCTATAAGGGCGGCGCCATCAACAACACGCGCGTGGCAATCCGGAAGGTGCGGGGCACCCGTTGCGGGTACGAGATCTTTTTTGATCTGGAGGTCATCACACTCGGCGAGAACTACGACCGCGAGCCGATCACTACCTGTGTCGTGAAGTGGCAGACGGACGGCACCTCCGCGGTAGCCGTCGCGGCTAGCAAGGAGCGCTGGGCGACATCGGCAGAGGTGTTCCGACAAGCACTTCGGACGAGCGTCACCGACGATGGCATCCGCGCGTCACCGTTCGGCAATGAGGGCTCCGAGGTTCGTGCCGTCCCGCTGCAGGCCGCCAGGACGGCATTCTTCGTCATCTACCTAGCCGAAGGCGACGATGAGGCCAAGCGGACGGAGGCCGCCATCAAGGTGTTTAAGCGAGCCGTCGAAGCACGCCTCGGCCGCAGCCTGATTGTCCCGGTCGCTCTCAACGGCGTCAACCACCTCTGGCTGATCGAGTTGCCAGGATGAGTACCGCGACCGGACGTCGGACAAACGAGACGCTTGTCCGAAATATCCGGCGCGTCCGCTCACCTAGCGGCGACCGCCACTGCTCGGCTTCGTGTCTATCTCAATCGCCCTCAAAGCGTTCTCGAAAGCCCTAACCTCGGTGGTGAACGCCCTGTCCGAGCGCTCGATTAGTTTACCACTTCGGCGCAATGCCCAACCGAAATGACCCTCCGGTTTCTTCAGGGGCTCGATGGTCACCGAGTAGGGGTGCGGTACGTCAGCTGTCATGGCCGAGCTATGCAGTGCCGAAGGGCCGGCTGCAACTGCAAGGCCTCACCACATCTCTTCGTAAATGAGGGCGCCGCCTCCATGGAAGGTGCCTCTCCAGCCTCGGTTCAGCAGGCGGACGGTCACACGTGTCTGGCCCGTGCCGCTGTCATCGTCGATCTTGATCCGGGCATCGACGTGTCCCTGCCGCTCCATGCGCTTCAGGTAATCGGCATCCACACCGAGGCGTGGGGCCAACTCACACGAATCACCGACCCAGTCGCCTTGCTGGCCGAGGGTGTGCCTCATGGGCAGGTCGTGCCGCTCACCCGATCACTAGCCGGATCAGCAGGCACGCCACGGCTGCACCCGAAAGCGCGATGCCGAGCAGGTATGGGCTGGGAAGCTGATCGCCGCTGTTGACGTCTACGCCAAGTCGGTGAGTCAACTTGTTGGCAGCCGCTCCGCTTGCAGAACTGGTGTTCACGTCCGGATAGGTGTGCGCGCTCATGGGCGTCTCCTGCCAGTAGGAGATACAACTCACCGTGCCTCCGGTTGGTGCGGCCGCAGTTACCAGACATGCTCAGCCACGAGCTGTCCGCTCTGATCGAACGTGCCCTGCCACCCACCGTCGTAGTGATGAACAGTGACGCGCGCGCCCCTCGCGTCCGCCCAGCTTCCGGGGACGATCAAGACCCTGGCGTTTCCCTCGATGACGGAACGCTTCAGCGTCGTTGCGCTCACGCCGATACGCTGCGCCACATACCCGGGATTAACGATCCAGCTACCGGGAAAATCGAGATTAAGCCTCATCGGAGAAGGCCTCCACCCAGACATCCGAGCGCGTTCTAGCGCTAAGGATTATCGCTTTCCTCATGCGAATGACGGAAGGCCGTATATGAAGCGCATTGCACCCGTGTTGCGTCCGTGACCTGACCCGCGAGTTGCAGGCCAAGCTCAGCCGCTCCCGCGATCAGCCCCTCGTCTTCCTCGCCTATCCTGGAAAGGTCGAGCCGAATAACAACAGCTCCGAGGGGCTCCTGCGTCCGGCTGTCGTCCAGCGGAAACCGACCAACGGCTATCGCGACATGTGGCCAGCTGAGGGCGAGGCCGCCATCCGCACCGTTGTCGACACCGCGCGCCTGAGCGGTGCCAATCCATTCGGCTTCATCCTCAAAACCGTCGGCGCCTGACCCCTGCCATCACAGGCCTGGGTAATTACCCTTCGCCGCTACGAAGCGCATCAACGTGACGTTGTAGCAACACAACCGATCACGTTTTTGTGTATCCATACCTGGAGGACAACTTAGGAGCGAAGCATGAACCGATCACGAGGCCCAACGTCGGATCGGAACCTGACTTGGCAGCCCCTGCAGCCACGGGAGCAACGATGGAAGGCTCTTGGTCAGCGACCAGTCATTGCTTGGCTTACTGGCCTTTCAGGCGCAGGGAAATCGACGATCGCAAACGTCGTGGATCAAGCCCTGACCGCTTCAGGACGCGCAACAATGGTGCTGGACGGCGATAATCTACGCCATGGATTGAATAGTGACTTGGGATTTACCGACCGCGACAGAGCTGAGAACGTCCGCCGTGTGGCCGAAACAGCAAAACTGGTAGCTGATGCTGGTTTTGTAACAATCGTCTCGCTTATATCCCCCTTCTCAGCGGAACGGAAGGCCGCAAGGGCTATCGCAGGAGACGTCGCATTTATTGAAGTTTTTATAGATACGCCTCTACCAATTTGTGAGGAACGAGATTCAAAAGGATTATATTTTCGGGCGCGCGCCGGCACAATCCCGAATTTTACCGGCATCACAGCGCCCTATGAAGAGCCGACGAAGCCTGACTTAACGCTCGCAACCGTGGGTCAGTCCATTGTCGATACAGCACGGCCATTAATCGACATGCTCTTACAGCTGAGCGCAGCATCAGAACAGCCACTTTATGATCAGATTTTGCCTAAAAATCCGGAGCTAATGCGCAATATCTAACTATGACTCAAAATTTTATAATACATATCGGCCCGCATAAAACGGGAACCACATCGATCCAAAACATGCTCTACGCACGCTCTTTGCAGAGTGGCGCAAGTTTTGTTTACCCCTTCGCTCATGCCAATCAGACGGGGCAGCACGAGTTTGCTCGGACAGCGTCTGACCCTGATCATTCCAAACTTGGCGGCCTGCTGGAGATTCTTTCGGGCCTTGAGAAAACCTGTGTTCTCTCGAGTGAAGAGCTTAGCTTTCTTCCAGTCGCCTCGTTGCAAAAGATTCGCGCGGCTCTTCCATCTGCCGAATTTACTATTGTTTATTACCAAAGGAATATCTTGTCTCTTCTTCCTTCATGGTGGCAAGAATTAATTAAACATGGCGGGGTCGAAGATTTTACTAGGTTTATTCAAGATGCAATTGCGCTTCCTGGCAGCCTACATCTACTGGTTCCAGATTTATTGTTGAGTAACTGGGCATCTGTTTTTGGAAGAAACGCGATTAAGATTTTCTTGTACGATCAAATTCCTGATGTGACACAACAGTTCGCCTCCGATTTACTCGGCTTGACGAGTCCCCCTGGCGAGCTAACAGACAACAACAAATCTTTCGAATACATCGAATGTGAGATGATCCGCCTGTGGAATGCATTTGGTTTCGTTGGCATAGATGCAATCCAGGCACAAGAATCTAAATTCTTACGCACGTTAGTGGCGGAAAGAGCAGATAGATTCATGGAAAATATGACTATAGGTTATGATATAGAGGAATTTCTTAGCATAGAAAGCACCTTAATAGCTCGGTGGGGAGATCGAATCGAGGGTTTCACTGGCGGAAAATTGTTTGCTTTACGGGAGCGAGCGTACTCGTACATCAATTCAGATTTTTGGACCGCCAATCCCGACCTTGTTTCTGCCATGTTCGCTTTTGCTGAAGTCACAGCTCGCCGAAAAAGCCAAAGTTCGGCAACATCACCGATCCTACGTGATCTTAGATCGTGCGAGAGGGATATGGACGCCTGGAACCAAATCGAAATTATTTTGGCTGCGGCGCGCCAGAGGGAACAGCTGCTTGAATGTCAATTGGCTAACGAGACAGAGCGGTCACATGCGTTAGAAATCGTCATATCGACACTGGTCTCCAGCATTACCTGGCGCGGACTCAATCGATCTAAATTCAAGAAAATTTTGACTGATGTAGCTAAGTCGACGCCCAGCGACGGAGCGACTGCACACCGTCATGAAGTCTATCTATATCAAGCTCAAAAACTTTTAAATGATTGTTAATTATTGTTTTCCATGTCTTCAATTGTTGTCCAGATCAAATCAAGCCTGTCAGACCTCGGGCCGTTGCCTACCGCGACCTTCTAATCGCCGCCGAGGAATGGCGCGCAGCCGGGATTAGGCTGAGCGGCGCTATCGCGGATCCGCGGCAGCACATCATAGCAGGCCGTCCGACATCGGCGCGGTCAGCGTCTTCCAGGCCCGGGTCATCTGCTTCGAGAAGGCCAGCGCGGCAGCTAAAGCCTGCGCCTCGGACGGGAAGGTCCAGTCCGATTCGTTCACCGTCATGTGGGAGGCGTCGAGCAGCACCCAAGTCTAGAGGTGGCGGCCGGCCACGCGGATTTCGAAGTGCATGGTTGGCTCGGTACTGTATGATCTTCCTTCGGCTTTGCGGTTCTCCCGCACTTTGCGTGGAACGGTCGCGGTGACGAGGATGGCACGGGCCGGTTCACCAAGCGTTTGATCCTGTCCTCATCCCTGGCGGGCTGTACCATCGGGCGCGTCATCCGGACCGACGGTCGTCTTCGCCCAAGTGCGGCGTGCGCACGGGCAGTGTCCAACCTGTGATACGACCAGCTCTGTCGTTCACAGCCGCTATGAACGCCGTCCGGCCGATCTGCCGAGCATCGGGCAGCCCATGACGCTGCGCCTACGCGTCCGACGCTTCTACTGCTTTGAGATTGCCTGCCGCCGTCGTACCTTCGCTGAGTCACTCCCCCAGCTGATGCCGCCGCGAGCACGCTTGGCGCGCCGGCTGACCGTTACCGGTTTTCGCTCAGAAGTTGCCGCATATCGGCCATTGAGATCGTCATACAACCTCCCCGTTCTTCGAACCCGAGGGCGACACGTCGGGCCGCCTATCGCGGAAAGGTGCGCTCGTGAACCTCATCTTCCTCGTTCTATCGGCCTTCGTAGGCGCAGGACTTTCGATTGTGGCTATATGGCCGTCGCTGGGAGCGATTTCGATCTTTTTGGCACCGGTCGGGGCAGCCGTAGCATGTGTTGTAAGCGCTGCCTTGTTGTTCGCTCTGCGGCGCTCATCATCATCGAGCAGCCGCACATCTTCTGTCACCCCTATGCAGAGCCTCAAACCGCAACAGCAACCTGCTACTAGAGCGGTTTCGGTTTAATCGGGGTCGTATCCTGCCGCGACGAAGAAGTTTGCGGCCTCGTCGGGCGTAACGGCATCGACGAGCCGCCCGATTGTGGTCCAGAGCCCTTCGCGCGTGCGCGCCGCGGCCTTGCGCAGCCCCGCCTTCAACTTCGAGAACGCCATCTCGATCGGATTGAAGTCCGGCGAGTAGGGCGGGAGGAACAGGAGCCGCGCGCCCGCCGCCTCGATCGCCGCGCGCACGGCCGGGCCTTTGTGGCTGCCGAGATTGTCCATGATCACGATGTCCCCGGGTGCGAGTTCGGGCACCAGGACCTGATCGACGTAGACTTGGA